>JACPVN010000329.1 GCA_016191715.1 Ignavibacteriota bacterium
ATCACTTCATAATAATTTGCATCCTGTTCTTTATTCACCAACTCAGCAACCTGCTGACCAAGCGAGTTGAAAACACTTAACCTCACATGACTGCGAGTTGGCAGCGCGTAACTGATGGAAGTGGATGGGTTGAAGGGATTGGGGTAGTTTTGGGAGAGAGCAAATTCACTTGGGATTTTTGGATTATTGGAATTAACTTCTCCGTCCGGCGGCGATGGCGGCAGTTCATCCGTTGGGACGATAGAAATCCTATTAACTGCCGACATCGAAGCTGACGAGGAGAGAATCAGCAATCCGCTTTGATTAACCTTTAACCAATAACCTTTGCCGGGCTGGATACTATCGACAGTAGAATAACCATTTTGATATCCAAAAAATTGAGAAGTGACGATGTTGGGTGGAATAGAGGTAATTGCATTCACGCCTACAGGATTTGTAATTGAACCGATAATATTCCATCCTTCTGATACTTCAATTGTGTCACTTGGGATTGGTAATCCTGATATTGCCACTACTTCTGCAGTATCAAACTTTAGCCAGTAGCCATAACGATTTTCTAGTGTATCTTTTTGAATATATCCCGCAATAGAATTGTATTTTAATGCATTAGAAATGGCAGATGGAAAATTGTTCTGTTTAGATTTGTCACCGACTTTAACTGGTAAAGACACAAGATTCCATTTTCCTAAAACAGATATAACACTAGTGATACCTTCAAACGTATTAGGAGGAATGATTGTATCAAACGAACCATCCCCATCCCTATCAACATTTAAAACTAATTCTGATGTTACTCTACTTAATGAACATACAGCAACAGTATGTTGTTGAACTGCAACAGGATCAAACACTGCAGAGACTGTAATACTATCGCCGGTTACATCTTCTATTTGAAAAGCAAAGTGGCCGGTAGTATCTTGAGACTTAATCCGAAAATTGTATGTTACACCATTTGGCGGTTTTGGAATGATTATAGTTTTTCTTGGATCGGGAAGCGTGTCACTTTCTACTAAGTATTCACTTCCAGGTATGTTAGTTTCCCATGTAGTGTCCGTTAAAGGACCAGTATGATTTCCAAAAGAATCAAACACATGAATGTTAACTGGAGAAGCCACTGTTGCCATAATGTACTGAGGTTTCACAAAGCCAACATCATCAATCCATAGAGTTGGGGAAAGAAGCAGATTATCTGCCTCACATTCAAATTTTATCGAATGTGAAGTTCCTTTTTGAAATTCAGTGAGTGGGATACTTCGTGTTAGATACGAGCCTTCCCAATCTATAGCGAAGCCATCAATCCATTCGTCATCTAAATATACTCTGAAATGACCTGACCTAGGGCTATGCTTTATTCTAACACGATACCAAATAGTATCTACATTATTTGGAACGAAAAAATTGTTATGAGTTTGAGCTACAAGTGTCGTAATTGGTACTTGAGGGGATAACACAAGATGGGCGTTATCTACAATATCTTTACTGATATTTTTGTTTTCGATATAGGCATTACCAGTACCTCCTTGGAATTCCCAACCCGGTATTAGCCACGATATACCGTCCTGATAACGTGGATCTGTTTTGGGTTTACTAAAATCTCCATTAAACATCTTTTTAATATCCAGAGTATTATCTGAGGAAATTTGAATTCTGGGTGATGAAGTAGCGATCGTTGTTATTTTTTGAGGATTAATAGATTTAGAAAAATTAAATCCGGTATCAACTCTGGTATCTTGGAAATACCAATTATCTGTGTCAAAGATTATTCCATCACCATCCGAATTTGCCGTATCGTTTATTGTTCCATGGTACCATGCATGAATTTGGCTATGTTGTCCACAACCAGATAATCTTGGAGTAAGTTCAAAATTTGAACTACAGCCAGGGATATTAGATAGACCATTTAGGTCAGGACAGATTCCATTTGTAGTATGCCAGTAATTATCAGCAAATGAGACGTTTTCCCAACAAACTACACCTCGATCAATTAGTTTACCATTTACATCATAATCATTTGCACTTCCTGGATCTGCAATTCCATCACCCTCTCGATTATCCCATGGATGTGGATCGAGCATTGTGAAGTGGATATTTGTGTCAACAACAATATTAGTACGTAATGCATTTGTAGTGTTTGCATACAACCCTAACCTTTGTATTGTCTCACTTGCTACTACAGTACCTCGACTATGTCCGATAAAATGTAATTGTTTAAGTTCCCATTTATTTTCAATAGTACCTTTTATTAGTGCTGCGAGGAGTGCATCAGAGGCACCCTCAGAGTAACCGTATATAGCATCGTTTGATTCTTTAATCCAATCCATCACAATAATTTTTTCTCCTCCAGAACCAATTGAATAATATGGAGTATCAATAATTTCTCCGTTTTGGATCTTATAAACTACTCCATTACCGATTTTGTTTGCAATTGCTTTTGCCATTGTTAAAGTCCAATGAGCATTTTCTTCTAAGGTTCCGTCTAATACTAACCAGTCTGAAGTATAACCATGTATAATAATCGTAGTCCCATATGGTGGTCTATTTCCAAAAACCTTTCCTGTAACATTTTCCCCAGTCGAAAGATTAACAGTATATGAGTTTGGAAAAACGGGAAACGTTTGTATCCAATCTGTTTGCTGAACTTCGCGAATTATGTATGTCCCAGTCGAAAGATTTGAAAAAACATAATTGCCATTATTGTTAGTAGTAACATTCGTTTCACTTTCGTCTAAGACTCCATCATCATCTGTATCTATAAAGATTGTCCAACTGGAAATGCCTGATTCATTTTCGTCTTTCACTCCATTGGCATTAACATCATTGAACTTCATGCCGGAAATTGAACCGGGGTTTGGAGTGAATGTCACTCGGATAGTATGGTTTGTTCTAACATTATTGAATGTATAACTAATCATTGAATCTACTTCCACACTGTCAACGATTACACTGTCAACATGATAATTTGCATCTGGTGTGAACAAAAATGTAGTGTCACTACCGCAACTGACCATTACCGAACCCGATGGGCTAATTGTACCATTAGAACCAGATGTTGCATCAATTGTATAAGAGTTCTGAGCAAAGGTAGCAGTAAAGGTTTTGTTTGAATTCATAGTAACATCGATTGTATCTGATGTTGTTGTGGTATCACCACTCCATCCAAAAAATGAATAGCAATCAGAGGGGGTTGCTTTTAATGAAACCACCTCTCCAGGATCGTAACTTGCTCTCTCTGGATTTTTTGTAACTGTTCCATTACCCATAACAGTATAGTCAAGAGTGTATGTAATCGGTAAAGGCCATCCATTAAGATGATATAACGAATCAATTTCTTTCTGAGATAATGCACGGTTGTAGATGCGAATGTCATCAACAGTTGAGTTTAATGAAGTCTCATCAGCTAAATCTCCGATCCACATGTACGGTGTTTCTGCGGCTTGATAATATGTATTTTCAATATCAGTTAAGTCGTACTTCACTTTCTGCCCATCCAAGTACAACATTGTACCAATATCTGAGGAACATACGATTACGCAATGGTGCCAGTTACCATTTTTAACAGTATCTATATAGTAAGTTTTCTGTGTAGATTGAGTTGTTTTCAAGAAGCGTAAACCGTGTGAACCATAATTTGTATTATCATAACTGTTATCAATTCCATATCCCGAAAGTCTATCCCCGTGTCTATCTAATCTACAAGCAACATACACATTTTCTCTGTTGGAAGGATAAAACCAGAGCGAAATAGAGTAGTTATTTACAAATTCAAACTGTGTTGGATTTGGTAGCACGATTTTACCTGTACTGTCAATATTGACTGCATTATTAGCATTCTGGAATCTGTCAGATATAAACATATGCCAAGTAGGAATTCCATCATTTCCATTCCCGCTCGAATCAGCCGTACTCCCGTTTGTAAAAGGGAAATATGCAACCAATGAACTATCACTACTCAATAAAATTCTTACACGCTTTTGGGTGGCTTGTGAAGAGGCCACTGCCAAATCGATTCTTCCATCATCGTTAAAATCAGCATATACCAGATGGTCTGCCTCTGTAGTTAAAGGAATTGTTTGCGCGATGCTAAAAGAAAGATTACCGTTATTTTTATAACTTATGATATTGCCACTGCCTCCATTATGAACTGATATGATATCTAATTTGCCATCTGCATTATGGTCAAGCAGGACTTGGAAATATGGCCATGCTAATGTATTTGTAAGCGTGAAATTAGTAAAGGAAAAATTACCATTATTTTTTAATATTCTTACTGAATTATCACCTGATCCTACTACAATTTCAGGTAAGCCATCTCCATTCAAATCGTTGGATGATAATCCAACACCATATGAAGTCGTGCTCGGTTTGGAGATTTCAGTAAAATTCAAATTACCATTATTTTTTAATATTGAGAGTTCAGACGAATTGTACTTACTCAAAACAATGTCGAGGAGTCCGTTTAAATCTAAATCTACAAGCAGGTGCTTGGAGATTAATGAAGTGCCTGTAAAAGATGTTGAAAGAGTTGAAAAAGTCAAATTGTTGTTAATAATGAGTGAAATTTGATTTCCCGTGTGATAACTTGCAACTAAATCATTATCTCCATCATTATCTATGTCTCCACACTCAATGTGATAAGGTATGTTTGGCAAGGTGAGGGTTGAGGAGGTTGTAAATCCTCCTGAGCCGTAGTTTAAAAAAAATCTTAAGGTATTATCTGTGTTGGCAGTAATAATATCGGTAAAATAATCATTGTTTAAATCTCCGATACATAACCAATTTCCAATAGCGCCATTCGAAAGAGAATCTGTTAAGAAAAGTCCTGATGTTTCAGAATAACGCAAAAGATATATCATTGTTGAATTTCCTGTTACGGTTACAATTTCGAGAGTGTCATCCTTATTGAAATCATTTACAGCCAGTGCTGTAGGATATCCTGCAGTTAGATTCAGATATGATGCATCTTTAAAACTGTATCCAGCATTAGGTGCAACAACTGTGAATATCCATTGATACCCGTTGGTTAAACTATCATCATGTAGATCTATGATATTTTTTGTCAGTTCGACTGTGATAATTTCTCCCCACCTAAAGTCTCCTATTGGGTCAATAATTATTGAAGTATCATTGATTGACACCTGCGTCCAGTCAAATTTTCCAGATTGTGAACCATGAACGAGAATGTTATTTGCATTCAGTGTTAATGCATTCATAGGTTGATTGAACATAACTGTGACGTTAGTGGACTTGGAAATATTGAGGGCATTCAGGTTTGGAGATACAAATTTCACAAGAGGATAATTAAACTCCCACGGCTCTCGAGCTTTGTTAGAAATTCGGACTTCGTCAATCAAACCATCCCAGAAATCATCTGCGCCTGGTGGGTCGAAACCTATGTACATATTTTGTGTATTGTTAATGATTGACGTAGGTAGTATTTCTTCTTTATCCAAGTAACCGTTGTAGTACAGTTTCACATTGTTATCATTTATCACAATTGCTAGGTGTACCCAAGTATGAAGCGGTAATGACGTATTACTGTTAACATCAGTATTGTTAATTTGATCATTAAAAGCAGCTGCAAACTTATTACCGTCGATTTGTTTGAGTGCATACGATCCTTGACTTTGACCCTTAGTTATTATTCCAGAATACTTATGTGTATTCAAATAGACCCATGCTTCAATGGTCATTTGTCCTAAAAAATCCAATGAACTGTTGTGAGGGACGGTAATAAAGTCACTCGTGCCATTAAAACTTCTCGCCTTCCCAAATTTCCCATTTACAACCGTTGTTCCTGTTGCAATACCATGGTTGTTATTTACACATGCATCGCGAACTGTATCAGTTGGATTAAGTTCATCAAAATGCCAGAGAGCAACGGTATTTGCATCAGGAGTGTACTGAGAAAAAGATATAAATGAGCATAACAAAACTAAGCTCAAAAGGTGAAGTATTAATTTGTACTTCATAATAACCTCAAAAATGTGTTTGTGAAATTGTGAATTATGTTACTATATCGTTCCACATACATCCCCTTGCAGAAATTTCACTTGGGATTATTGAAATTATTGTAATATCTTCTTGCTTGTGGGAAATAGCATCAAATGCTCAAAAAACACCCTCAGAGGTAGTAAAAGGACGTTTTTAACCTTGCGAAGGTTTGCCTCTTGCAAAAAAATGAATCTGTTCGTATTGCAATACGTTCTTGATTAAGGAGAAACCTTCGCAAGGTTTATGTCCAGAACAGCGATGATAATTCCTAGAAAAATGGGTGAAAGTTTTTTTGGTTTGTTCAATATCTTTTTGCAACTCAGTTGCATCGAGATACGGAGGAGAATTGTGAATTATTGTAATTACTGATTACTGATTGGGGATTTCAAATGACGAATGACAAGAAAGTAGTTGAGTAGTCGAGTACAAAATACACCCGCCTGCCCAAAGAGTTCGGCGCGCAGGAAGTATGAAGTACAAATGACTAATTACTGATTACTGATTACTGACTTACACCCCCTCCATCTTTGTTTGATTTTTCCGATAAATGTGGTTACTTTTGAAAAGAAGATGAAAGGAATGAGAAATGATGCAAACAGTAAGAGCGAAATATTTGAATGGAAAAATTGAATTATTGGAAAAGCCAGACGTAGGAAATACTTCTGTACCAATTCCAGTGTGGGTAATTTTTTTTGAAGAGGGTGATGAAGATTCAAAAAATCTGCCGCCTTTGGAACTCTTAAAGCGTTGCGGAATTGATGATGTTAGTCTTCGTGCTTTTAACGACTTTGGAAAAACGACTTGAGACTTACTCCTCACGAAATAACCTCGATTACATCCGTCATCAAAAAACATCTTGGTGAAGTGGAGATATACCTTTTCGGCTCTCGTGTAGATGACAATGCACGAGGAGGAGATATTGATATTTTGATTATTGGGGATGGAGAAATCGAAAGAAAAATCATCGGTTATATCAGGTTCGATTTATGGGAACAAATCGGTGAACAGAAAATAGATTTGTTGTACCAACAACAGGGACAACTGACGCCGTTTGCAGAACTTGCAAAAATGAAAGGAGTATTATTATGAAATCACAGGAAGAATTATTGTTAAAGAAAGAATTACAACGACAGTTAGAATTATTCAGGAAAGCGATAAAGGTTTTACAACAATCGTATGCGAGTTGTTCCTTATTGGGAGTAAAGGATAATTATGAATTATCGGAGATGGTGGTGTTTGAGGCATTAACTTCACGTTTTGCGCGTGCAACAGATTTATTCACACAAAAAATTATAAGACTCATTGATGAACTTGAATTAGAAGAACAAGGTTCAATTATTGATAGGATTAATCGGGCGGAAAAAAGAGGATTGATTGATTCTGCGGAACTATTCAAAGATGTCAAACGGTTACGAAACCGAATTGCACACGATTATGCGGAAGAGGATATTTCAGATATTTTTAGAGATGTGTTTGAACATTCTCCTGTTCTCATGAAATCAGTAACTCATCTTGAGGAGTATGTGAAAAAATTTAATCTCGAAAGTAACAAGGAAAACTAAACTTGTGACTTGATGGGAGTAACCTTGCGCTTGCCTGCCGCAGGCATGGATGGTTAGGTTCAATGAAAAACCTTCGCGAGGTGAAAAAATCGAAAAAGTTGCCTTTTTGTTAAAAGGCGTTTATATTCTACTCGAAAGGAACATGATGACAGAAGTACTCGTTGAAAACAGATATATCGCTTTGAAACCTGAGACGAACGAACCCATTATTAAAGGGACAGGTGTTACAGTGCGAGCGATCGCCGAACATTGGTTGATGGGCGCGCAACCGGAAGAAATTCTTCTTCACATTCCTCATTTAACGTTAGCCCAAATCTTTGATGCATTAAGCTATTACGATGATAATAAAGAAGTGATAGAAGGTTTTATTGAAATAAATAAAATTCCGGAGGAATTAAGCGGTACGCGTTTATCTCGATGAAGATGTCTCTGTCCTTTTGGCAAAATTGCTAGTTAGTCGAAAAATTGATGCAGTGACTGCCCGTGATTGTAACATGCTTGGAAAGTCGGATGAAGAGCATCTCAAATACTCTATTACCTTGAAACGAGTCTTACTTACCCACAACAGAAATGATTTCGAGAAACTTTACACCCATTACCTCGAAAATAATATTTTTCATTATGGTATTATCAGCATGACACGAAAGCGAGATGTCTATACAACAGCACACAGGATTGTGCAATTATTTTCAAAAAATGCAGACGTCTCCAATCAACTGTGGTACGTATGAGAACTACTTCGTCAGCAAAGTATCTGAGTTTCAACAACACGAAATTCTCCCATTCTCCGTTTCGCTCCATCTCCCTTTCACCCAAGCACCCAGCTCCCCCCGCATTTATTTACTCATGCAGAATCTCAAAAAAATAATCATTGGATAAGTGAATCCGGAATCCCCGGTGGTATTGGCAATCCTCGTTCCTTCAATGCTTGGAGCCAGCGTTTATTGACGGTTGGATGATTGACGAATTGGGTGCCGTCCCAATACTGTATTGATTGTAAATGTTTTCTCCATTGGCGATCCCAAAAACTTGTATCTGAGCGTTCAGGGAATACACCCTCGCTGACAAAATAGTCAACCATTACATCATAAAAGGTATTAGATTTTGGCATTCCCGATGCGCGTAATGAAAAATCGAAAATTAAACTGTAACCAGCCATTTCTCTGTCCGGAATATTAAAAAGATGCACTTCACTAATTGATACACGGAAAAATTTATCGTGACTATCAATACTTTCCAAAAAAGAATGAGAATAATCAACGAGGTTTTTATATTGATTGGCTACAATTGTTCTTGGCATAAGCAAATAATATCTCTCAATCCCTTTTTGTATATCCTGAGGTTTGTGCAATTGTGTGCAAGGTGAGTGCCCTTCTATTAACCGTGAATCCAATACAGTAATAGGCGCATCCCCAAATGAATTATTGTAACCTGTGAGTATGATTTCTTGAACACCATCATTGTCCAAATCAGTAATGTCGAAAGTTTGCAGATGTCCGGCGTGTATGTAATAACCGAGTTCATTTTTTGTGACAGCGTTTAACTTAAAAAGTACACATCCAAAGTATTGATTTTTTGCAAGAAGATAGATTTCAGGTCTATCATCATTATCAAAGTCACCTACTTTCAATTGTACAACCGAATTAAATTTGTCCGCATATTTATCTGTGTTTCCCGGAAAGTATAATTTTTTCCTTACGGGAAAAGTCCACAGCAAATTTTCTTCACCAAGTTTTTTTGCATTTATACAGCTTGTATGGTCTGTTCTGTCATTATCAAGTTGAAACCAAAAGATTTCATTGACATTATCGCTATCAATATCATAAAAACATACATTACGATTTACCATGAAACCGTCAGGATCTTTGGCTGTGTATTTACCGACCCATATTTTTTCTAAGGTTTCTCCATTGATGTTTTTTACTACTATAAATTCCCCTTCGTATTTTGCAATAGCTGGATTTTTATCGAGCGGTCCATACCACATTCTCCCAATCACAAGAAGGAGAATGACAATCGTTGTTGCCGCAATCGGTAAGCGGTGTTTCCACAGTTTTCGTCCTGCTTGTTTTGCAAGCGGGATGCGGCGGGAATCGGTGAGGCGGCGGTCGAAGAAGAGTTCGGAGAAGTTCTCAATTCCAACAACTTCGAGTGAGAGGTTAATTTGTATTAGTTCGTTGTTGACAGTTGTCGGTTCAGGGTTGTCAGTTGATTGTTCATAGTTGTTTGTACTTGGTTCTTTGTACTTTGTACTAACATACTCATCTACTTCTTTTAATTTTTTGAATGCCTTTGGCATCATCCCGCTTTGCGGGACACTTATAACTTTTAACTCGTCAACGCATAACTTTTCCTGCTTTTTGGGAACAACGAGAAATCTAATAGGAGAAAACATGCACGCCTCCATTTTAAGTGAAAGTCCGTGTTCATCAACAGGGATGAGTTTGCCTGAAGAATCAAGCGCGCCGGTGATGGCAACATCGGGACGAATGCTGAATTCTTCTTTGTGCTGATGGAGTCGAAGTAACTCGGTGAATATGACGGCGGCAAGTCCCGCACATAACGATTCGCCGATGATGAGATTTGCATGTTCAAACGTACAGCGAACAATCAGTTTCTTCTTGATTTTGATGTGTGTTACCCGCTCGAAGAAATCCTTTGCCGCCACTAATGCAGAGCGGAGTTCCTGAGGGTTGTTCTTGTTGGTATCTGCAAACTGTGTTACGTGTAATTCATCCTCCTGAATCGGCTTTGGACTGAATGAAACATCAATCCGAAGTTGAGAAAGCGTTGCAAACTTTGATACGAGTTCGGTGAGGATTGGCTCCCGTTCCACCATCGGAATCCACACTTTATCGGTTGCGAACGATTTGGATTTTGTTGTTGAAAATAATCCGTTCGTCTGTTGGTTCTGCCACGAAGCAAACTTTGCTTCCTCTTGTTTAAGATGTTCAATTGCCTTTAGTAGTTCATCATTTTCGTTATTCTGAATGAGAAGACCGGATGGTGAAGCAAGTATCTTTTTCAGAAGTTGAATAAAGTCTGGATTTGTTCCGGTGAAATCAGTTTGAAGGATAGAGGTTGTAATCTCCGGCATCAATTCAGGAAGATACGCCGAGAGGAAATGAAGGGAATTTTCAGATGATAACGGTTCGAGGAACTCAAGAATCTCCAGCAGTTTCATTCTCTTGCTTGAAAGAAGCGGGAGAGTTTGCTTGAGCGTCTGTAAGTTCTGTTCGATTGTTAACGGATCCATCATAATTTCGAATTGCGGATTGCCAATTGCGAATTATTAATTGAACAGTCGTATTTCGGTGATTGTTTGATTCGGAGTCAGCGGAACAGCAAGTTGATGTGCATGTATTTCTTTCACTATTGTTGATTCATCATCAAACAGAATGAGCGCGAAGCGAATCTGTTCATCGGTAGTAGAGGAAATTGTTGCTTTGAACGTGTTTGGTTCCGGGTGAGACACTAAAGAGAAGTTTCCGTCAGTGATGCGTTCCTTGCCATCTTCCACAGTGAGAATGGCTGAAGGGAGATGGACAGTAACACCGGAGCGTTTCCATTCGATTATTTCCTGAGACGAGAGAGATGCAATCCCTTGTTCATTCGTCGGAACGAAGAACGACCGACCTGAATCATCTACAATTCCGACTAACACAAACTGACTGAGGATAGGATTTTCTGCTAATAGATGCAGGCTATATTTTTGTTCAACCCTGTCCTCCACAACTCGCACTAATGTTTTTGTTTGCTCTGAAGCAAACGTAGCGACGTTAACGAAACGACTTGTATCTTCTGCAACATGTTGCGCGGCAAGGACAATCGTATTATCCGTTCTGGTCAGTTTGTTCAAATCAATTTGAGGTTGATACAATTTGAATTCAATGATGTTTGAGCGCGTAATCTTCCGGGAAAGCGTTTCAACGCGTTCAGAGATAGGTTTTAGCATTTCACCTTCAAGGGTCAAATAATATTGCTGTAGGAACTCTAATTTCTCTTTGCAAATATCGCACAAGTCAACATGATTCTTTTCGCTCACGCTGAGGCGAGCAGAATCACGGGCAATCCGGTCAAGTTCGAGTTCTGTTAAATGGTTATTAGTCATTTGTTTTTGGTCATTGGTCAATTGTAAATTGTACTTTGTACTTAGTACTTTGTACTTAATACTCAACTACTCAAGTACTTT
This sequence comes from Ignavibacteriota bacterium, assembly GCA_016191715.1. Classification (GTDB taxonomy): domain Bacteria; phylum Bacteroidota; class Ignavibacteria; order UBA10030; family SZUA-254; genus FW602-bin19. Next base: position 11,746 of record JACPVN010000329.1, read on the forward strand.
TCTCAGTTATATCGTTCCATTTTAGGCGGCTCACAGAAAACTCAACTCACGTTTCAACCGCTCGCGTAAGTCGTTCTTTGCTTGTTTTGCAACATATTCAATAATTACGCGATGATGCAGGTTATACTGTTCCTGAGTTAAAGTCGGGTTGTGGCTTTTCATAATGGAAAAATAAGAGTGTCCATCTTTTTCAAAATGAAGAAACTCGTGCTTTAAAACATCAGCAACAACGTTACCATATATTGTAGATTCTTCACAAGAGAGTTTTCCTTTTTGAACATACGACGATTGGAGGAACTGATTGGTACGCTGAAAGGATTCATTGATGAACATTTGTAATTCATCCTGAGTAAAGAGTGATTGCTCGTAGGATGAATTCTCAATATGTTTAGTTGAATAGACTGAGCGAATCAGCAACGCAACTTCAACTAACGGAATCAATTGTTGACGTTCCGGTTGTTCTGAGAGAATTTCAGATATTACGGAAAGCATGTTGTTAAGTGAAGTATGTTCCGGAAGTCGTCCCCAAAATTGAATGGAAAGCAGTTCCGGTGTAACAGGGGAGAATCCTGTTTTACATTCCCTGCGACAAATGTATTTTTCTCCTGATTTGTCAACTATCTTCAGTGAAGAGTGTTCAGTAAGATATTCTTTGATATTTCGGATGATGCGGCCGAGCGATGAATCGTGTTCACGATACGAGCGATAAACCCTATGATTAACATTACTGAAAATGAGGCATCGAAGCGCGTTCTGAATTTCATCGGCAGACGCAGATTCAAGAGGAATGAAATTCCCGAAGTAGTTAGTTAGTTCAGGGAATCCTGCATCAGAATGTTGAAACAATTCTGCTATGGAATCGAAAGCGAAATCATCAATCGTCAATCCCAAATTCTCCGGATTGAATTTCCCGTTAGCCATTTTCATTCGTAGATATGCCACAGCCATTTTATGGCAGAGATTGATAAACTCTGTTACTTCGCTGTGTGTCGAACGATGTTCGAGCACACAAAGCAAAAGCGATTTAATATGTGAAGGATTGAAACTCATTCACCCGGTTGTTTCTTTTCAGGTGAATATAGTTAAGAGAAGACTTGATGCCAAATCGGATATGATTTACGATTGACGATTTATGGTTGAAGATTTATGATTGAAGATTAAGAATGGTAGGTCCAAAATCTTCAATTGAAAATGTTTAACCACGAAGCACACAAAGAAAACACAAAGTGGCACAAAGAAAAAATAGTTTTTAGAACTACCCATGATTTATTATCATCAAGCATCAAGCATCAAGAATCTTTTTCTGTTTTGAACGAAAGAAATAGTAAACACGAATTGCTAATAAAACCAGAACAATAGCACCATACGTCAGCGGTCTCTGCGTATCCGCTTTCACAAGCCAGAGATAATGAATCACTCCGCCGATTGCGATGAGATAGACGAGACGATGAAGCCATTTCCACCGTTTGCCGCCAAGCCATTTTATCATTTTGTTGAATGAAGTAACGGCAAGCGGAATGAGCAGTACAAAACTTGCAAATCCAACGGTGATGAATGGTCGCTTCGCCACATCTGCGACAATGGATTCCCATTCAAAGAATTGGTCTAAGTAAATGTACGTTGTGAAATGAAGTGAAGCGTAAAAGAACGCGAACAATCCGAGCATACGCCGGAATTGCCCAACCAAATTCCAACCGGATATTGTTTTCAACGGAGTAACCGCAAGTGTAATGCACAGGAAACGAAGCGTCCATGTTCCGGTTGCATCGGTAATGTCGTCAATCGGGTTTGCGCTGAGTTCATCGTTCAATAATTGCCACGTTAGGATGATTGCAGGAAGTAATGAAGAAAGAAAGACAACCGGTTTAGCAATCCATTTGATTCTTGATGCTGGATGCTTGATGCTCGATGCTTGTTTCTCCATGCTGGATGCTGGATTCTTGTTGCTTGATATTTGATTCATTCTTTTTCGCGTTGAAAGATGGAGAGGGGGACTATAAAACAATCAGCAATCAGAAATCAACAATCAGAAATTCTTTTTCATGTCCATTCCGCTATACATACTTGCTACTTGGTCAGTGTATCCATTGAACATAAGAGTTTTTTGTTTGAAGAACTCTCCGATGCGTCGCTCTTTGCCTTGGCTCCATCTTGGGTGGTCAACTTCAGGATTGACGTTTGAATAAAAACCGTATTCGTTGGGTATATGAATATTCCATGAGGTTGGTGGTTGCGTTTCAACGAACGTAATTTTCACAATTGATTTGATACTTTTAAATCCGTACTTCCACGGAACGATAAGGCGTAATGGAGCGCCATTTTGATTAGGAAGTTGCTTGCCGTACAACCCTGTTGCAAGAATTGTCAACGGATTCATCGCTTCATCTAATCGAAGTCCTTCAACATAGGGCCATTTCAAAACGCTACGCGATTGCCCGGGCATTTGTTCCGGAGAATACAATGTTTCAAACGCGACATACTTTGCTTTCGATGTAGGCTCAAACCGTTTTATCAAATCACGCAAAGGAAAACCTAACCATGGAATAACCATTGACCACGCTTCTACGCAACGCAAACGATAAATTCTATCTTCGAGAGTTAAGCCCTTTATCAAATCATCGAGATTGTAAGTTGCAGGTTTCTTAACATGACCTTTAACAGACACAGTCCATGGTTTTGTTTTTAGTGTGTGAGCATTTTCTGCGGGGTCTTCTTTGTCAACACCAAACTCATAAAAGTTGTTGTACATAGTTACATCTTTGTATGGCGTTAAGTCTTCAGTAGTGTTGTACTTGCTCGGATTTTTCGGTTTGAAATCGTCGCCTGATTTGGCAGTAGCAAAAGATGATGGAATAAGAGTACTTGCAACCAATCCAACAGTCGCGGCTGAAGCAGAAGCAATAAACTTCCGTCTGTTGAGATAAAGTTGTTCGGGTGTAATTTCTGATGACTTGATGTCATCGGCATGTTTGATGAGCATAAAGAACTTTCGAATGATGAGAAAATGACGACATTCTAACAGTGACAATGTAATAAATGTTCCTTTACTTTGTTAGTTGGTTGACTGTTGTCGGTTAACAGTTTAGAGTTTCCAGAAAAAAATTCAAGTATCGAGAATCCATTGTCGGTAATCAACCAACAATCAGAAATCGTCAATCGAAAATCCCCTTGTTATTCCCCTCAATTTTTCCTATATTTTTCACGCCTACATGATAAAATCGCATA
>JACPVN010000330.1 GCA_016191715.1 Ignavibacteriota bacterium
AAATCATTTAATCCGTTTTACCACTTCCTTCATTATCCTTGTCAGCTTCGGTTCAGCGTTGTTTGCTACTTCGATAATTTCATCAAGCAACGCAGGTTTGAGAGAATCAGGGAAACATTCATCAGTGATGATGGAAAAACCAAGCACCTTCATTCTCATGTGAACTGCTACGATGACTTCAGGAACAGTTGACATGCCGACGACATCCGCTCCGAGGTTTCGGAGGAAACGATACTCTGCTCGTGTTTCAAGATTCGGTCCGGGGACTGCAACGAATACACCTTTTTGCACAGGCAGTTTTGCATCAAGAGCAACTTGCTGTGCAATAGCAAGCAATTCTTTTGTGTATGGTTCGGACATATCGGGGAAACGGGGACCCAACGAATCATCGTTCGGACCAATTAACGGATTATCACCCAGCAAATTTATGTGGTCTGTAATCAACATAATATCGCCGCGATGAAACAACGGATTCATTCCACCTGCGGCGTTGGAAATCAGCAATGTCTTCACGCCAAGTCCTGCTTTCATAGCGCGAACAGGAAATGTTACCTGTTGCATCGTATAACCTTCGTAGAAATGAAATCGTCCCTGCATTGCAACGACTTGCTTTCCGCTCAATGTTCCGAAAATCAATTTGCCGTGATGCGATTCCACGGTTGAAACAGGGAAGTGTGGAATATCATCATACTCTAATACACATTCCTGCTTTATGTCCTTCACCAAGCCGCCCAAGCCGGTGCCGAGAATAATCCCGATTTCCGGTTTCATTTTCGTGTGCTTGCGAATGTACTTGACTGCTTCGCCGATTTGTTCTTTGAGATTGCTCATACTGTTAGTGTTGATAATTTCGTTTTCCAAAAATTGCAGTCCCGATGCGGACCATTGTTGCACCTTCTTCAATCGCTACATGATAATCATTCGTCATCCCCATTGAAAGATGAGGAAGAAGTATCCCATCTCGTACTGCTTGTTGTTGAAGATGTCGCATCAATTGAAATGTTGGTCTGGAGTCTTCGGGGTTTTCCGGAAATTTTCCGATTGTCATTAATCCAACAACGTTCAAATTATTCAAAGGCAATAACTCTTTCACCATCATAATTGTCTGCTCAGGTTTTACTCCAAACTTACTTTCTTCATCGGAAGTATTCACTTCGACGAGGATATCAAGCGTTCTGTTGTGTTTTGCCGCTTGGTGTGAAAGTTCTTCGCCAAGCCGTAGTGAATCAACGGAGTGTATACACTGAATCCAAGGAATGATATACTTCACTTTATTCCTTTGAAGATGGCCGATGAAATGCCATCGAATTGGTTCCCGTTCAAGTTCCTGTTGTTTGCGTTGCAACTCCTGCACGTAGTTCTCGCCAATGTCTGAGATTCCAGCCGAGATTGCTTCACGGATAAATTCGGAGCCGAAAGTTTTCGAGACTGCAATCAGAATAATTTCCTTTGAATCCCTGCCAATTCGTGAACATACCTCGCTGATTTGCCGACGGATATTTTTTACATTCTCAGCGACCATGCAGATTTTAAGGTGCAAATATAGTTCATTTAGAAGGAATATAAAAATGATTTTTCATCATAGTCATGATGAAAAATCTACAGAAAAACAGTGAAGGAAACTAATTAAAAGAAAATTAAAACCACCGGAAGAACCAATACTTCTCGTACAGGAGTTTTCTCCAATGGTATAACATCCTCGGTTTGTGAAGAGAAACTGTGGGGGCAGGTCGGTCGAAGAAATTTCCTTTGATGTAACCTGCAGTTCCGTTCCCCGCTTCGAGGAAACAATATCCATGACCATCAAAACTTTTCGGGCTTCCGCACGATGCAATTTCAAAAGCAATGTTGTTCGCTACAACATCCGCTTCCCGTGCGGCAAAGACTCCTGCTTTGGGAAGTAAAAGTCCGTTGGCAAGCGGAATTGTTGTAATATCTCCAACAGAAAAAACATTAGGATATTTTGTCCTCAAGGTGACAGGGTCAACCGCAACCCAGCCGTTTGGCGCAGTAATGCCGGACTCCCGAATTATCGGTGGGGGTTGATACGGCGGAACGACAGTATAAATATCCGGCGTAATGATGTTGCCGTTCTCAAATCTAATTTCGTTTCGTCCACCTTGAATATCAGATATTGTATGATTAGGGAAAAATGAAATCCCACGCCTCTTCAAAATTTCAAGCAATGCTTCACCCATCCCTTTGCCTGCAGTAGAGAGAGGAGTTTCTTCCGGTGAGTAGATTTCGATTTGAATATTTTTTCTGCCGAGATTTTTATAATAATAATCCAACAGCAACGCGGCTTCGTACGGCGCAGGCGGACATTTGTAGGGCAATCCGGAAATGATAATTGCGATTTTCCCGTTCACCAATCCTTTTATTTTGGATTGAAGATGAATTGCACCTTCCAGCGTGTAAAATGTTGGTGTTGCCATGGAAAGTCCCGGAACCTGATGATAGGCGGGCTCAGCACCGAGCGCAATGACTAAATAATCATACCAGATAATTTCTTTATTTGTTTGGATGACATTCTGATTAAGGTGAAGTGTATGCACCAATCCGTTATGAAATCTGATATTGTACCGTTTGAGAGAGGAGAGCGGTTTTCGGATTTCATCGGGTTTTCGCCAATCCAATAATGCCCAAATATAAGAGGCAGGAAAATGATGGTACGAAGATTTATCAACAAGGATAATCTTATGCTTTCTGCCGAGCAACGTTCGTAATTGACGCGTCGCGACAAGCCCCCCAATTCCCCCGCCTAAGACTGCAATAGTTTTTTCTGCCATAGATTCGGTTTTGGAATATGAATATAAGAAAACGGCAGAAAAAAACGAATGAATCAATTGTATTATTTTGTTTGATTATTAACGCTGAGTTTCGTATTCTTGTGCCAACATTTTCTTATGAACAAATAACCAAAGGAACAATATGGCGCTTAAAGAAAAATTCGAAGGTGATATTGCAATCATCACACTCAAAGGTGATTTAATCGGAGATCCGGAAACGACAGAACTGAAAGATAAAATCGGGAGTTTGCTCGCTGATGGTATATCAAAAATTGTCATGGACCTCGGCAAAGTAAAATATGTCAACAGCACGGGGCTTGGCTCGCTTATTTCCGCTCTGGGCAAAGTACGCGATGCAGGGGGGAAACTCTTGCTAGCACGGATCGGAGATAACGTGCAGAATCTTTTTGTGATTACTCAATTGGTGAAAGTCTTCGACACGTACGAGACAGTTGATCGCGCACTGGCTGTATTCAAGGCAAAGAAAAAATAATTCGTGAGGGGAGGGAAACGCGTTTCTAAGAAATCGAAGAAAAAAACTTGGGGCAGAAACTCATTTCAGCCCCAAGCGGCCTAATCCGTATCTACCCTAACCAATTTACGGAGTAATCCAATAAGCGAGTTTAATCAGGAAAACATCTTCGTGGTCCGGATTCGAGACTAAATCCCCGAAGTCTTTTCCTACTTCAAAATTTCCTCTGTTTTCATATCGTGAACCGCTTCGGGTCCAAACGAAATACAAGGTAGAGCCCGGTAAATATTCCCAACGTAACACGGCGTTTCCGCGCAACGATTTGAAATTGAAATCAGGTTTTCCAATATCAAACGTTGCTGCCGCTCCGTTTCCATCAGGGTCAACGCGGTAGTATGTAGTTGAATCAGCAATCGTAGAGCTATTATCAACACCATACTCATTGAAACTGAATGTGCGCGGTTCTTTCAATTCCTTAAAGTTGCTGTACGAAACAGCAGAAACCAATGGTTGTAAAAATAGTTGAAGTGAAAGTTTCGGAGTGAATGTCCAATCCAGACGGATATTGCCGGATAATTCATGTTGGTCAATTTGTGAAAAGACATACCGGTTACCGAATGTTTTATCTGCCCAACCATCTGCAACGGTTTGAATATATTGTGCCATCGTAACACTGCGCATATAACTTGGTGAAAGTGTTACGCTCATGTTCGAACTTGCTTTGATTTCAATTTCGGGACTGAAGGAATAATCGAACGCTCCCGATTCACTTCTACCTCCATCAAAGTTCAAATATCCGACAACCTTTTCTCGTGAGTCCGAACCAACACCAAACCAACCGCCGACTCTGTTCATTGTCATCATCCATGGTCCGCCGCGTGTGAGACGATTATCAAGATTTCCAATATTGTAATAGACATTTCCATTCATTGACCAATAATTCATAAACGCTACGTTGAAGAAAAGGAAGTATCCTTCACCAAATCTGTTTCCGTCAAAATCGAAGTTGCGGTACGTTGCAATCTGAAAACCTTTTCTCCGGAAGAATCCATCCGGTTCGTACCAATTGTACCCGGTAGAAAGATGCCAGTTGATTTGGTCTGTTCTAAAGAGGAACCCCAGATCATTTGTTTCAAATCCGGGACTGATAATACCGATTGCAGAATTAAATCGAATATTCCCTTGTTGTTTGTTCACTGCAATTCTTGAAGCATATCCGGTCATATTTGTTGCATTGCTATCAATGTCTAAATGGTCAGCATCCGGACGCTGGAAGTAGTGAGCAGGCGCTTCTTGCAATGCAAGTATTCTTTCACGAGAACCTTCGACACGTGTCGCCGCTCCCCAACCTGTTACAACCCATGTTTGAGTTGAGTCTAAATTTGTCCAGCCATCAACACCGAACGCATAGGCGCCTTTGTTAAATGAATTTTCCAAATATGATTCGTTCAAATCTCTTCTTGTTCCGGTTGCGAGAAAACCGATTGCCTGCTTCCCCTGATTGAATTCATTCAAACCGCGAACAACTGAATATGAAGCGAGTGGTTCAACTACATCATCGAATCGGTTTCCCGCACCATCATCAATTTTTGAATACTCACGCTCGGTCAGAGCAACTAATCCGCCGATTGCAAAATTATCACTCAACTTTCCGCTGATTTTCCCCGCACCTAAAATTGTTGTGTTTGATGGTCGCTCAACATACCCGCTATGTTGTTCTGAACCCGAAGGCGAGCGACCAATTCTTCTGCTGTAAAAGAAATCAGGTCCGCCCCAATTGAAGCCCATGTTGTTGTTTGCGCCTCCGTAACCGAAATCAAAAAAACTCGAGCCTTCAATGAAGAATGGTCGTTTCTCCTGAAAGAATGTTTCGAACTGTGTGAGGTTCACAACTGCCGGGTCAACTTCCACCTGACCGAAATCGGGATTCAATGTAGCGTTGAGAGTGAGATTGCTTCCGAGTCCGAGTTTCATATCGGCGCCGAAATTACTTTTAAACATCGTTCCCTTGTTGAACGGGTCACCATCGGAGAATTGGTTGGTCAACTTCATGCTTGAAACTGCATACGGAAGAATTTCGACACGGGTAGGAGGGTTGATGTTTTTAATTCCGTTCAGACTTGCAAACCGCGAGACCCATCCGCTTTCACCTTTCGGAACCATAACGAAGTATGATTCCTCTTGTTTTCGTTCAATCATTCGTCCGAAGTTCACGCCCCAGACATATTCATCCTGTTTTGGAAAACGAAGTTGTGAATAGGGAATTTTCATTTCGACTGTCCAGCCCTTTTCATCTACATTTGTTGCCGCATCCCAAACACCATCCCACGAATCATCATCCCACGAATCGTTGGACAAGGTTCCATCAACAATCGAACCGCTTGGATAGACACCAAAATAAAATCCTGTTCGTTTGTCATTGTACGAATCAATAGCAAAATAAAACCAGTCAGCATTCATCATCGCATCACGCCGACCGATGCGTGAGACTATTGAGTCCGGTTTATCATACAATCGTGCGGCAACATACAATGCCGCATCATCATAAGCAACCCACACCTCTGTTTTTTCGCTCGATGCCTGCCCTTGATTCGGATCTTTTTGAATGAAATTTGTAATGCCTGCCCGGTGCCATTCCGGCTCATCAAGTTTGCCATCAAGTATGATAGAATTAGTGAGACGGAGCGCCACCAATTCCGGTCGTTTGAGAGAATCAACAATAGTCGGTTCATCACTCTCGTTTGCCCATGATAGAGCAACGAAGATGAACAGGAAAATAAAGAAGATTGACGATTGACGATGTAAAGATTGAATCATTTGGTACTCTGAAATATTAACGGTCAAATACAACCATTAGACGGAAATGAAAAGAAAAAGGTTACAGGTTGTATGTACTTTTTCTAACCTGCATTAAGACAGCGGGAGGGGAGGAAAGGTTGACGAGGGGAATAGAAAGGAAAGTGTTGTTAGAACTTTCTGGGAGGCAGTTCTACTGCCTATCTGTATGATAACCTATGCAAGCACTTTCATATTTTCATAAAGATAGTCAGGGGCAAGGTCGGCGCCGTTTGCCCAGACGATGGTTTCAAGTTCAGGGTTAAAAGAAAATTTTTGAAATTCAATAATATCACGAAGCGGTCCAAACAATTCTCCGGTCGTTCTGCAATAGTTTAGGTCGTAGTGTTAATTCTATCCGTTGGAGTTCAATCATGATTCTTATCTTTTCTTCAATCGGCAATTGCGCTTGAGACTTATGAAACGATTCTTTCGTTTTGAAAATATCGGTTACAAGTTTTTTATGATATTGAATGATGTTGTCTTGCGTGTTATTCATGGTATTGTTTTTTGAACGACTCAAACGATTGTGAGAGATTGAATTTCGAAAGTATTGAATCAAGCAGTTTGAAATTGATTTCCGCTTGGGTCAACATTTTCTGGAGTCGGATTTTATCGTTGCTTCGCATGGTCTGGATCATGATTGCCATAAGATATTCCGGGCGAAGGACAAAAGTAGTAGTTGCTCCATATAATTTTTCTACAGAGTGAAGAATACTCTCATAGATAAGGTCATTATATGCAGGGATGAACTGAACCGGTATTCCCTCGATGTTTACTTGTTCTTGTTCCGGTTTATATCCTTTACGTTCAAGCCAATTGTAAATCGGTGTAAGATTCACTAACACACCTTGCTGTACCGGTAGCGTGATGAAGATATCAAGGTCGAAGGTAGCAAACGGTTCAATGTAAAATAATGCAGCAATGCCTCCGCCGATCGCATATTTTTCGAACATGCCTTCTTCTTGCATCCGATTGATTACCAGTATTGATTTTTCCATTGAGTGAGTTTACAAAAAAACGATGTCAAAATCAATTATTTTGGGGCAACGTGCGACTCACTTCTTCAAGAATGTGTAGTGAGTCGCACGTGAATTATAATTCCTACTTTTTCTTTTTCGTCATCGTTGATTTTCCTTCCATGACATTTCCCATTGAATCTTGCTCTTTAAAGTTTTGAATCATTTCCCCGTCGTCTCCTATTTCAATTGTGCGGGTGGATTTTCCCATTGGTCCTTCCCATTGCATGGTAATTTTCTTTCCTTCGAGTTTACCGCGTCCCTGATAGAAGCCACGCCAACTATCGAACCAATATCCAAGCCATTCACCGGTCTTCGGGTCGAGTGTCATCAAGCCGTGACCTTTGTACGGATTACTTTTCATCATTCCTTCAACCGCATCTTTTGGCATGTTCATTTGTTTTGCCATGTTGTTGACAGACTCTTCGTTAAGCGATGTGTACGTACTTGTGTAATCCATGATGACATATTGATTATCCAGACCAAATTTGATACTCTGCCATTCATCACCATTTCCCATGTTTGATTCGGAGGTACCGCTCCATTCGCCAATCATCCACATTGATGTTTCGTCATTGAGTGGCTGAGGCGGTGAGTTTTGTTGCTCATCACTCTCGGTTTTCTTCTCTTGAGCAGTAAGAGGCAAAGAAACGAGAACGAGGATGACTAATAAAATATAGAACAAAGTTTTCATAAAATATCCTTTGATAAAGTTGTGAAAGATGTATGATTTAATGTGCAAACGTACTAAAATCATTTTGAAAATCAAAAATAATGCATTTGCGGTTGTTAAAAGTTGTAGTTATCGGTCAAAAAAGAAGAGCAGATGACAACGACACCATCTGCTTTCACTTCATAAAATTCGAAATTAGAAATAGTTAATCTGAAATCAGTAAACGCTACATTATTTTTCTGTTTTGCTTGACATTAAGAAAAATATTTTGCTTTTTACTAAAAATTTATCGCTGTCAATGGTCTTTGAGATACGTTTATCAAGCATGAGTTTGCTAAAGCATGATGCAATAGATGTGCTCTCGAAATCAATAAATATTTATTGCTGTTTACTTTAGTGAACTGTGCCTTGTAAACGGGTCGGGTGATGCGATGCACCATCTCCTGACATTGAGACAAAAAGAGGTCTCATGTATGGATAAATTATTGTAGAGTTAGACCTCTATTGTTCCGGTGTCGAACGGGATGGTAGAGGTTTTTGTGTTTTAGTGCTGTTGCCTGACT
>JACPVN010000331.1 GCA_016191715.1 Ignavibacteriota bacterium
ATCCGCCGGTACCAAGCGCTTCCGTCAATCCATGTTCGGCGCTAAGTCTCTGGAGGAAGTTGAAAATTCCTTCATTTACCGAAAGTAACGCAACAACAACGCCCGCCAATGCACCTCCTGCAACAAGTCCTGTTGCAAATAAACTACCGGTGCCAAGTTCGCTTTCTTTGACTTTGTTCCCTTTCTTCTTCGAACTCCAATCAACGATACCTTTGATTGCGCCACCGACAAAAATTGGCAGTGTAGTAGAAAGTGGAAGATACGCGCCCACTGCAAACGATAGTGATTTCACTCCACATAACTCCATGGTGATTGCAAGAAAAACACCTACGAGAACAAATTGCCAATCGAGATTGAATGAGAGTAATCCCTTAATCAAAGTTGCCATCAACGTACCTTGCGGTGCAGGATATTTATCGCTTCCGATGGCGTGAACAATTCCTTGTGATACCATTTCCGGCGTGGGCTGATCAAGAACAATCAGTGTTAACCCGATGACGATGGAAGAAACTACCGCACCGATGAACAGGCTTAACTGTTGATATTTTGGTGTTGCGCCAACGATGTATCCTGTTTTCAAATCCTGACTTGTTGCGCCGGCGTTTGCCGCGGCGATACAAATCATACTTCCGACTACTAACGCCATCGGTTCGTACTTTATACCAATCCATCCAACGAGAATGAAAATCAAACATGTTCCCATCAACGTCGCGATTGTCATACCGGAAATCGGATTCGAACTTGAACCGATGATACCAACGATGCGACTTGATACCGTTACAAAGAAAAATCCAAAAATAATAACAAGTACTCCGAGTAATAATTTCCCCATGATACTTTCACCGGGCATCCCGGGAAGAATTGCTAAGAGAAGAACTAATGCAACACAGCCGATAATAACTGTCATGAACGATAAATCTCGTTCCGTTCGGGAAACAGAAGCGGCGGCAACTTTGTTTTTTAATGACGCAACACTTTGTTTGAATGATGAAACAATTGTCGGAAATGTTTTAATCAGCGTAATGAAACCACCAGCTGCAACTGCGCCCGCACCGATTTGACGGACATACGCACGATAAACGGCAACAGCAGTATTTGAAAATGTTTTCGTTTCAGGATCCCAATTACCGGGTCCGCCTGCTGAGAGCAGGTCTTTCAAGTAACCTAACTTCATAAGTTGTATAGCAATTGTTTCTGCCGGTACGAGCGAAGCAAGTAATGGAATCAAACCAAGCCATGCAAGGACTCCGCCTGCAACTAACACTCCAGCAATTTTAGGTCCGATGATATAACCGACACCCATATATTCCGGAGTAATTTCTGCATTCACGGTTGCTGACGGAAAATATTTATTTGCCTGATTTGTAATAAAAGTAGGTGTTTCAGCAATCACATGAAAAACTTTTTGTAGCAATGCATACGCCATTGCAAAACCTAAACCTTGGTATGCTGTTTTCGCGAAGCTCCCTCCCTTTTCTCCGGCGACAAGAACTGATGCACAAGCGGTTCCTTCTGGATATGGAAGCGTATCATGCTCGTTTACTATTAAAGAACGTCTGAGCGGAATCATCATGAATACACCAAGCAAACCGCCAACCATCGCCAAAGTCAATATCGTCCAATAGTTGAAATACTGAGCGCCAACGCTTTGACCTGCCTCATTGAGCGACATGAATAAAAAGCCCGGCAGTGTGAACACGACACCGGCGGCGATAGATTCTCCGGCGGAACCACAAGTCTGGATGATGTTATTTTCTAAAATTGTTGTCTTCCAGAATTTTCTGCCGATGGAAATTGCAAGCACGGCAATCGGAATTGATGCCGAAACAGTAAGCCCGGCTTTCAACGCCAGATATACCGTCGCGGCACCGAACAATACCCCAAAAAAAGCGCCAAGTAGAATGGCTTTCAAAGTAAATTCGGGAATAAGTTTCCCGGCAGCGATGAACGGTTGAAACGTCGTTGATTTATTATTATATTCAGTCATATTTTATACCTGACATGATAAGATTATTGAACATGATTTTTAGTGAATAAAGCCTTGAAGACATTCCACGCAACTAGCGGATTCTCTTTAAATCGCCTCGTAGAATACTGATACCATTGTCTTCCAAACGGAACATAGATGCGGATGCGATGTCCGTCTCGTAAAATTTTTGCACGCAACTCAGGACGAACACCAAGCAACATCTGGAACTCGTACTCGTGCTTTTGTAATTTCATTTTCTCAATCAACTTATATGATTCATGTACAAGGTCACCATCATGCGTTGCAATACCAACATATGCTTTTTGTTTCAACATCACTTCTACAACACGCATGAAGTTATTGTTGATTTCTTGTTTCTGCTTGAACGCTATCTCAGCCGGCTCTACATAAATGCCCTTGCACAGTCGAAAGTTCATCAAAGCGTCACTCATCATTGATACTGCATCTGTTTCTGTTCGATGCAAATATGCTTGCAGAACAATACCTGAATTATCGAATTGCTTTCTGATTTCTCTATACACCCAAATCGTATCGTCAGTGCAGGAAGAATCTTCCATATCAATGCGAACGAAGTTGTTTCGTTCTTTCGCCGCTTGAACAATTCGTCGAACATTATTCAAGCAAAATTCTTTATCAAGTTGCAGACCTAACTGCGTGAGTTTGATGGAAACGTTCGAGTCAAGTGTTTCCTTCTCAATCGTTTTAATGACTTCAACAATCATCTCAGTGGCAGAAGTTGCTTCTTCGTTCAGGGTAATGCTTTCGCCAAGTACATCGAGCGTTGCTAACATACCTTGCTTGTTCAGTTGCCTGACGGTATGAACAGCGTCAGAAATTTCTTCACCGGCAATGTAGCGACCGGCAAACTTTCTAACAATGGATTTCGGAACTAAGGGGACTGCGGAAACGACAAACTTATTCAGAAAGTTCATTGTAGAGATCTCAGATTAACGAAACGATATTTTCGGTTGAGAGGTTGCTACTATGAATATGAGTGGATGCCTATACCGTTTGAACGAGATTGATTTTTTATCGCGTTGATTTATACTGCTGAATAATTGTAATACAGCAGAAACACTTTTGAGAAACAGAAGTTGAAATATCATCGGACCTTAGTTCGTTTTCAGATTAAAAGCGGAAAAATATAGACAAACTTCGATGGAAAAGCAAGGAATATCAGCCCCAAATCGCGTTTACAAGCCACACCGACATGACGATTGCAACTACATCAGCAATGATTCCTGCCGGAACTGCCTGACGGGTTTTCGTCACACCCACCGCGCCAAAGTACACCGCTAAAACATAGAACGTCGTCTCACCGCTCCCCATCATCACGGACACCATTCTCCCAATCAAAGAATCCGCACCGTGCGCCTTGAACGTTTCAGACATTACACCAAGAGCGCCACTACCGGAAAGCGGACGCATCAATGCCATCGGCAACGTTTCAGGAGGCATCCCGATGAAGTTTGTTATCGGTGAGAGAATCATAAAAAGAAAATCCATTGCGCCACTTGCACGGAATACCCCAATCGCCACAAGCATAGCGACGAGATACGGGATGATACGAACCGCTACATCGAATCCCTCCTTCGCTCCTTCAACAAAAGCCGAATAGATTTTTACTTTCTTTATCGCGCCGTAACACACAATAAATAACACTAACCCCGGAATGGCAATAACTGAAATCGTTTGAATAATTGATACAAAAGTTTCCATAGTCTTATCCTTCCACTTCTAATTGCTTCTTAAAGATTCTTAACCTTGAGAGTATTTTCACCACGATAATTCCCACCGCCGTATTTACCGTTGTGGCTAAGATTACCGGTCCAAGAATTTCCGTCGGATTTGATGAACCCGATGCCGCACGAATTGCAATCACAGTTGCCGGAATAAGCTGAACGCTACTCGTATTAATCACAAGAAACGTACACATTGCATCTGTCGCTGTTCCGACTTTTTTGTTGAGTTTGTTCAACTCTTCCATCGCTTTCAAACCGAACGGAGTTGCGGCGTTTGCAAGACCGAGCATGTTCGACGAGATATTCATAATCATCGCTCCCATTGCAGGATGGTCGGCAGGAACATCGGGGAAGAGTTGAGTGGTAACAGGTTTCAAGAGAGAAGCAAGTTTTGTAACAAGCCCCGATTGGTCAGCTATTTTCATGATGCCAAGCCACAGCGCCATGATACCGATGAGACCGAGTGCAAGTTCAACCGAAGTCTTCGCGTATTTAATGATTCCATCATTCGTTACTTGACTGACTCTGACAAACTTCACCGGGTCAAATGAAACAGCAGCCGTTTGATTCTTGCCATCAATTCGTACTTTTGAAAGAAGATATTCTGAGTTACGTTGGGCTTTGGAAATATCTTTCCAAAGCGCCGGTGTTTCTTCATCAATAAAAATATGGAGCGCACCCTGTTCGCTCGAACTTGTTAGCAGTTCTGCTTTCTGTGTAATTCGTTCGCTCGTTAGTGAGATTCCATACACTGATTGATAATCATGCGCATCGAGTAAAATGGTACACTCGTACTTTTTGTTTGGCTCTATTTTCGATACATCATTCTCCAACCGAATAGTAACTTTCATTTCCTTTCCATTCTGATATTTGTTGGATGATATCTCGCCAATGTCCGTTCCAACAGCGACGAGTATCCCGATAACAATCAACGAGAGCCAAATGTAATTCATCATAAATAGAATCCTGCAATGTGAAATAAATCGTGTGAATATAGGAGATTCTTAATGAGTTATCAACCATTTTAGGATATGGATTTCAAAAATAGTATTTTTGTCCGCTTAATTTTCGGCAGGGTTCCTGCCTTTTTTACAATCAATAAGGACAATAGAATGAAAATCCTCTGGCTGGCATGTGCAAGTCTTATTCTTATGGCATGTCAAAGCAATACACAACAACAAGTAGAAATCAAATCAAACAAAGACAGCGTCAGTTACAGTCTCGGAATGGATATCGGACGCAACATCAAAGCGCAGGCGCTCGATGTGGACACCAAAATTATCGCACAGGGGCTTATGGATTTTTTTGATAGCACGAAACTACTCCTCAAAGATGAACAGGCGCAACAGTGTCTTACTACTTGGCGAATGGCGTTGATGCAGAAGCAACAGGCGGAAGCCGCAGTAAAGGGAGAAGAAAATATTAAAAAGGGAGTCGAGTTTTTAGAAGAAAACAAAAAGAAAGAAGGAGTCGTGACAACGGCGAGCGGACTACAGTACAAGGTTATTAAAGAAGGAAGTGGTGCAAAACCGACTGCCGATAAAACTGTCACCGTTCATTACACGGGAACATTAATTGACGGAACCAAATTCGATAGTTCTGTGGAGCGCGGAGAACCTGCTACATTCCCCCTTAACGGTGTTATCCCGGGGTGGACTGAAGGATTGCAACACATGACAGTTGGCTCGAAGTATATGCTGTACATTCCCGCTGAATTGGGTTACGGTGAACGCGGCGCGGGACAATCAGTTCCACCAAACGCAACATTGATTTTTGAAGTTGAACTTCTTGAAATAAAGTAACCGTAGAAATTCGAAATACTAATTTCTTAATCCTAAACAAATACTAATCTCCAATTCTAAAACTCTTACCTGCTTTAGATTTTAGATTTCGGATTTGTTTAGTTTTTAGGATTTCGATATTAGGATTTTTTTTTGTAGAGTCCGGTACCAAATGGCTAAGCCATGCCTTTGGCACCGGACTTTACTTTTTCACCAAACACTTCGCGTGTTTCTTATTGTACTTCTTGATGAACATACAAAACACTGCTTGCTCTCTCCTGCACGCTCCAACTGAATCATTTTCTGCAAACTCTGCATACCGGCAGTTGAAATCACAAAACATCGGCAGAGATTGTTTCACTTTCTTTTCGTTTGATGGCTTTCGCTTCAACTTCGTTCCCAACCGTTCACCACAAGTGAATAAATAATCTTCTGACCACGATGACCTAAAATTGGATGCGGCACGAATGACATTTTATCCGCCATCTTCAGTGCAACACTCGAAGGAGGAACGTCTTCCTCTTTTGATTCTCTCAACACCTTCAAAGTTACCTGATGAATCGAATATGTCCATTTTTTATTGAGATGTTGTTCGATTTCAGGATCATTATTCACGTAGCCGTACTGCTCGTTCGCACACGTTACGATACCCATTCTGTTCGTGAGAAAATCAGGTACATACACAATTCCTCGTTTGAATAATTCAGCATCATCCCGTCGTGGGTCTTCGAGTTGATTGTTTGCCGCGCCACAAACTATTTTCGCTTTGATGAGTGGAATTGATTTCGGATTCAGAACGGCGCCTGTCGCACAGGGTGAAAGAATATCGCATTCAGTTTCAAAGAATGAATGGTCGCATAGCGGAACTTCACGCGGTTCAAAATTCTTGCCAACAAATTCGTACTTGAGATTTTCCACAAGTTGTTGATTGATGTCGCACGCAATAACTTTTTTCACTTTCTTTTCAAACAGAAATTTGATAAGCGGTGCGCCGACATTTCCCATCCCCTGAACAGCAACAGTTTTACCTTCTAAACCTTTTTCTCCGAGAAATTCCAATGCGGCTTTCATCCCGCAAACAACTCCGCGTGCTGTCGGCACCGATGGATTTCCGCTTCCACCAAGTGAAGGAGGAATGCATGTCGTGAAGCGTGTCTTGGAAAAAACATTCGTCATGTCTGCAACATTTGTCCCGACATCTTCTGCTGTAACGTAACAACCTTGTAGCGAAGTCATCATCTCACCAAACTCCTGATACAACGCGGCGCGAACTGTTGCATCATGTTTTTCAATTTTAGGGTTATGTGCCATGACCCCTTTTCCTCCTCCCCACCAAAGTCCGGCGAGGGCGTTTTTGTGCGTCATACCTTTTGCAAGCCGAAGACCATCGCGCAAATATCCTTCCAACGTATGATAACTCCAGTAACGTACACCACCCGCCGCTTGCCCGCGCCATGTACGATGAACAAATGCTCCTTGCAATGTATCGTACTTGTTACTCACTTGCAGAAAAATTCCTTCGTGCGTATCAAAGTCGCGTGTATCAGATTGAAAGAACTCTGCAAGTGGTTGAAGTTCGGGATGAGAAACTCTAACGGTTTTCGTTTTCAAATCGAACACAAAATAACAGCGACGAATATTCTGCTGTTTCAGGAAAAGAACAAACTCTTGTGGAGTGAATGATAGAAGATTCTTTGAGGTACTCATTTTCGCTTTCTATAATTAAGAGTTTTTTGAGGCGCACAATTATACTTCATCGGGAGACAAAAAACAAGGAAATTGGCTGATAGTTGACAGTTGACAGTTGACAGTTGACAGTTTCCGGCTTTTAGTTTGTTGTTTGTCGCTTAGAGAACCTCTTTCTCCTTCTACCTTTTACCTACCACCTATTGACTGCCAACAAATGACAAATGACCATTGACCAATGACGATGGGAGACTTGTTTTATTAAATGAATACTATTATAATCACCATCATTGTTCATGTTCTAAAATTAAAGGAAAAAATTATGAGTAAAGTTCGAGTATTAGTCGGTACAAAAAAGGGAGCGTTCATTTTAACTTCTGATGGAAAACGTGAGAAGTGGGAAGTCAACGGTCCTCATTTCGGCGGTTGGGAAATTTATCACATGAAAGGTTCGTTGGTTGACCCGAACCGGATTTATGTTTCTCAAACAAGCGGATGGTTCGGTCAACTCATTCAACGCTCGGATGATGGAGGCAAAACGTTTTATCCTACAGGAACAAAACTCGAAGACCTGATGGGTCCCGACGGAATGCCGAAAGGGACAGGCAATATGTTTGTGTATGATACTTCACCCGAAACAGGAAAGCCGTTGACGACACATCAATTTTATGACGGCTCTCAGCATCCGTGGGAGTTCAAGCGCGTGTGGCATCTCGAACCATCGCTCACCGATGCAGACACAGTTTTTGCAGGTGTTGAAGACGCGGCGATGTTCAAAACGACTGACGGCGGGAAGACATGGCATGAACTCTCCGGAATGCGCGGACACGGAACCGGACCGCAATGGGCGCCGGGCGCGGGCGGCATGGGACTTCACACAATTTTAATTGATGCAACAAACACAAACCGAATGTATATTGCAATTTCCTCAGCAGGCGCATTCCGAACTGATGATGGCGGCAAAACATGGAAGCCAATTACGAAAGGGTTATCCTCGAATTATATACCTGACCCCACCGCGGAAATCGGACATTGTGTTCATCGCATTGCGATGCACGAAGCAAAACCGAATACATTGTATATGCAAAAGCATTGGGACGTTTTACGCACAGATGACGCCGGAGAAAACTGGCATGAAGTCAGCGGAAACCTACCGACAGATTTCGGTTTCGTCATTGATGTTCATGCACATGAACCGGAAACTATTTATGTCGTCCCGATTAAAAGCGATTCTGAACATTATCCGCCCGAAGGAAAACTGAGAGTCTATCGGAGTAAAACCGGCGGCAACGAATGGGAAGCGCTCACAAACGGATTGCCGCAAAGCGATTGTTACGTAAACATTTTACGCGATGCAATGGCGGTTGACTCGCTCGATAAATGCGGAGTATATTTTGGAACAACAGGCGGACAAGTTTATTGCTCTCCCGATGGCGGCGATAATTGGAAACCAATCGTCCGTGATTTACCTGCTGTGCTTTCAGTTGAAGTTCAAACGCTTGCATGATTCGGGTTGTCATTCCTGCTCATCTTCGGACTCTGGCAAAAGTCAATTCTGAAGTTCTGCTTGAACTTGATTGTCAGGTGACACAACGTTTGATACTTGATGCACTTGAAGAAAAGTATCCGGTATTGCGGGGAACAATCCGTGACCATACAACACTTCAACGCCGTCCGTTCATACGGTTCTTTGCCTGCAAGGAAGATTTATCTCTTGA
>JACPVN010000314.1 GCA_016191715.1 Ignavibacteriota bacterium
AGAACTTTTAATCAAATCAAAACAATATCAACCCCGAGGTAATACACAGCTCGGGGTTTCTTTTTTTAGTCAGGAATATTCACTACACGAGCATCATTATGCGATTCAACCCTCGACCGATATTCAAACTAACGGTTGTATTGTTCATTTTTTTGATGATACAATCTGCAAACTCTCAAACTACGGGTAGCATTACAGGTTACATTACGGATGCGGAGAGTCGCGTTCCGCTTCCGATGGTGAATATTACTATTCAAGGAACGACCCTGGGCTCCCCATCAGATTTCGAGGGAAAATATCTCATTCAGAATGTTCCTTCAGGGGACTATATATTAATAATTTCAGCCGTTGGGTATGAAGCGAAGGAAATATCTTTGTCCCTTGCTGCGAATGAAACTATACAAAAAAATATCGCTCTACGGGAAAAGTCGGTCGAGATAAGTGGCGTCACTGTTTTCGGCGCGTCATTCAAGAAGGAACGCATCACCGATGCACCCGCTTCCGTTTCTTTAATTGATACAAAAGATATTATCCGCACGTCATCAAGCGGACAGTTACCAAAGATTTTAGAATCCCAACCGGGAATAGATTTAGCACAAAACGGTTTGTTCGATTTTAACATCAACACGCGCGGGTTCAACAGTTCGCTGAATCGCCGCATGTTAATTTTGCTCGACGGCAGAGACTTGGGAACTGCATTTCTCGGTGCGACGGAGTGGAACGGCTTATCAATTCCATTGGAAGAACTTGGTCACATCGAACTTGTTCGTGGACCCGGCTCCGCGTTGTATGGTGCGAATGCGTATAACGGTGTAATCAACATCTCATCATTCCCGCCACGGCTTTCACCCGGAACAAAAATCATTACCGGTGTCGGTGAGATGAATATGTACCGCGGAGATATTCGTCATGCAGGAATTACAGGTAACTGGAGTTACAAAGTAAACGCCGGTGGAATTTCCGGAAAATCCTACAGCGTCATCCGAACAAATCAACAATTTGAATATGCTAAAACTCAGTTTCATCCTGTTCTTAATGATGAAGTCACAGACCTGGATTTGAATCCGATTCAAACCATGTACGCTTCGGCACGGGTTGATTATGAGTATGAAGGAGGAGGGTTTACGACACTCGAGGGCGGAATCGCTCAGGCAGAAAGAGAAGTCATTGTTACCGGCATAGGCAGAGTTCAGGCAATCAAAGCGCAACGCCCATGGGGAAGATTGCATTATACCGGACACGGATTTAATTTCTTGCTCTGGTCAAACGGACGAATCAACAAAGAACCGGAACGTTCGCTCTCAACAGGGCTTCCCTTGATTCAGGATGCCTCGATTACACACAGTGAACTTCAGTACAACTTCACAGCGCTCGAAAATAAATTGTTTGTCGTCGGTGGCATCTCGCATCGTTTCATCAACATTGATACGAAGGAAACATTGATGCTCTTGCCTCGCCGCGATAACACAAGCGGTATCTTTGCCCAAGGTGAATATAAGTTCTCCGAACAACTGAAGACAGTCGTTGCCGCCCGTTTTGACCGTTCGACCCTTCACGAAAATTTTATTTCACCGAAAGCGGCAGTTGTCTGGTCGCCGTGGCAGGAACATACGTTTCGTCTCACATATAATCGCGCGTTTCAAGCACCAAACTATTCCGAACTGTTTTTGTATGTGAAACATCCGTTCAAAGCGCTTGCCTATCTTGGCAACGACCAACTGAAAGTCGAAAAAATTTCCGGCTTTGAAATCGGTTATAAGGGAGTTCTCGAACACGCACTCTTTGTTAGCGCAGACATATATTATAACGAGATGCGCGATTTCATTTCCGATTTAGGACCGGGGTTGAATCTTAATTATCCATACTCCACCGTTCTTCCCAGTGACCCGCCGACCTATGGTCGTCTCATCTGGTCTTACACCAACGCGGGAAAAGTAACAGAAGCAGGATATGAACTCTCTGCAAATTATTATCTCACCGAACACTGGACGGTGGACGCGAATTTTTCCTATTTCAGTTTCAAGATTCTGGAAGGACATCCGAACGACCCGAATAATAATTTCCTTGTTCCCAACGCGCCGCGATACAAATTTAATATCGGCGCGACATACTCTCAGTCTTCATTTGACCTAGGCGTGAAGATGAAATACGTCCCATCGTTCTTCTGGTCGGCAGGAGTTTTCCGTGGCGATATACTGACGTACACGTTGCTCGATTTCTCCGGAAGTTATCATTACTCGGAAAACTTGTCTATGAGTATGAGCATTGCTAATGTCTTGAACAGAGAGCATTGGGAAATTTTCGGTGGCTCGTTGTTGAAACGCCGCGCAACTGCAACGATATCTGCTTCATTTTGATAGTTACTACTAGTTGCTTTTGAATTAATCCCTAAGGCAATATGAACACTAAAACAATCGTTGTATTGGGAGGAGGAGTTGGTGGAATTGTCGTCGCCAACGAACTCCGGCGCAAGTTGTCCCACATACACAACGTTGTACTTGTCGAAAAGAATGTCGAACACGCTTTCGCCCCATCATTTCTCTGGCTCATGACGGGCGACCGGAAAGCCGAAAATATCACGAAACCAATTCGCTCACTTGTTCGGGCGGGCATAGAAATTAAACATGCTGAAGTGACGGGCATTGACATTCCTCATCGTCGCATCACAACTACAACGCAACCGCTCACCTTCGATTATTTGATTGTTGCACTCGGCGCTGAACTTGCGCCGGAATTAATACCGGGTCTTCCTGAAAGTGCATTTTCCTTTTACACGCTTGAAGAAACTAAAAGACTAACACAGGCGCTGAGTACATTCAAGAGTGGAAACATTGCATTGGTTGTATCTTCGTTGCCATACAAATGCCCCGGCGCACCACACGAAGCCGCTATGCTCGTTGCCGACTACTTCCGAAGACAAGGGTTGAACGATAAAGTTAATGTTCACCTGTTTACACCGGAGCCGCAACCGATGCCTGTTGCCGGACCACAACTTGGAGAAGCAGTCAAGCAAATGCTGATGTCGAAGGGAATTACATTTTATCCTCTCCATAAATTGATTTCCGTTGATTCTCAAAATCATACACTCTCTTTTGATGGCAGAGAACCTGCGCGATACGA
>JACPVN010000315.1 GCA_016191715.1 Ignavibacteriota bacterium
AGCGCTTCTGCCGCTTGTTCTTTGTACTCCCAACTTCGCCAGAGAATACTTGAACATGATTCGGGAGCGATGACTGAATACCAGCAATTCTCCATCATCAACACACGGTCGCCAAGACCAATGCCGAGAGCGCCGCCGGATGCGCCTTCACCAATGATTGTAATGATGATAGGAACCGGCAGATGCGACATCGTGAATAAATTACGTGCAATTGCTTCTGCTTGCCCGCGTTCTTCCGCTTCAAGCCCCGGGTACGCGCCGGGCGTATCAATCATCGTGATGACGGGGCGATGGAACTTAGCCGCAAGTTTCATGAGACGAAGCGCTTTGCGGTACCCTTCAGGATTCGGCATTCCGAAATTTCTGTACAGGTTCGATTTCGTATCGCGTCCTTTTTGCATACCAATAAGCATTACAGGTTGTTCATCAAGTTTTGCAAAACCTCCAACGATTGCTTTATCATCGCGGAAACCTCTGTCTCCATGCAACTCGATAAAATCAGTTGTAATCATGTTGATGTAATCGAGTGTGTACGGTCGGTCGGGATGCCGTGCAAGTTGGACTTTCTGCCAACGAGTTAATCGAGAATAAATATTCTTCCGGAGGTCTTCGACTTTCGATTCAAGTTTCTGAATCTCGGTACCGATGTCGAGACGGTCGCTGTATTTCCGCATCTCCTCGATTTTTTGTTCGAGTTCGATAATCGGCTTTTCAAAATCTAAAACTGCTTTTGCCATACATCAATTAAAAAGTAAAAATGAGAAAGGAAAAATTATTTCCTGATAAATAGCATCAATGACTTTACGATAATTTCCATATCAAGAAAGAACGATTGGTTTTTTGCATATGAGAGATTGTACTGTGCAATTTCTTCCGCTGACAATTTATCAAAGTTATTTACTTGTGCAAGTCCCGTTAATCCGGGTTTGCCGATGTTCCTGAATCGCTTTTCTTTTCGATTGTTTCCATTCGGAGAAATCCCCACAAGACTCATTTCTCCGGAAAATACTTTTGGCAAATTCTTCAATGAGGAATTTTCCTTTCGTGCAAACGGAAACCATAAAACAAAAAACAAGAAACTAAAAACTATATCAACTGTGCGTTTCACTACTCTGTTCGGCAACCGATTGATGTTATATTCAATATCAACGAGCGGCAAATCGTTCAACTCGTCAATGTGCGTTTTGCCGATGATAACTTCCATACTGTTCGGTACTAAACGGTAATTGATGGCGCGGTCAGATGAGTTACTGATAACAGAAAGCATTTCTGAATACGATAGCGAGTTGTTGGAGAATATCACTTCTGAAATATTTTGTTGTTGGATAACTCTTCCAATCGTTTCGATGCTTCCGAGAATTTCTATTCCCACGACTCGCTCACCAATTCTCTTTCTGTCTGAATCAATGAAGCCGATAATTTCATAGCCAAGCCGATTTCGTTTCTTGAGTTTTGAAATCAACTCCAAACTCGAAGCATCGCTTCCGACAACTAACGTTCGTTTGGAAAACATTTCTCCGGTTGTGCGTGAACGAAGAACAGTTCGCCAACCCGTTAACAGAACAGAACTGATGACGCCTGCGATGAGTAACACAAAGCGACTGAACGCATACTCGTTGAAGAAAAATGTCAACGCGGAAAGAAGAATGTAAGCAATAACGATTGCATTGAACGTACGTCCGAAAGAATGTTTCCGAGCAGTGTACACATCTGACAAAAACAATGAGCCGATAGTCACCAACGACGGAACCGTCAGTAGCGCAGGATACGCGTACGATGGAAAGTGCATCACTTCACCAAACCTCAGCCACTCGCCTGCATACCATGAAGCAATCACAAGAACATAATCAAACAACATAGCGGAAAACATGAGCGCATGTTTTTCGAGCAACGCGAACCATTCTCTCACCGCAATCCCAAGTCCGAGAAAGAAGTTTGCCGCTACGCCGTAACGAAAATGTTTCCGCACAAACAATCGCATTGCCTGATAAAATATTCTCACTTCATTGATGTCGCTTCGTCGGACACTTTCTCCCTTGTAATGAATGATTTGTGTAGCGTGTACATAGTACACTTTTTTCTCTGCCTGCTGAACACGGTAACAAAGGTCAAGGTCTTCGCCGTACATAAAAAACTGTTCATCAAATCCACCAAGAGATTCAAACAATGATTTGGAAATCACCATGCATGAACCGCTGACAGCATCAACTTCGTATGTGTCGTCGGGGTTAAGATAAGTGAGATTATATTTTGAAACGAAAGCGGAATTTGGAGCGAGTGAACTCAATCCGATAATTTTTGTGAAAGCAATCCACGGAGTAGGAAAACTTCTTCGACAGGCAAGTTGCAACGTTCCATCTGAATTGAGAACTTTACAACCGGTAAGTCCTGCCTCAGGATAATGCTGAAAAAAATCAAGCATCACCCGAAAGGTATTTTCCTGAACAATCGTGTCAGGATTTAACAAAAACAGAAAATCTCCCTTCGTTTCCTTCGCCGCCTGATTATTCGCCGCACCGAATCCAATGTTTTCTGAATTAGCAAACAGTCGAACGTGCGGAAACTTTTGTTGAATCATCTCAACACTTCCATCGTCGGAAGCATTGTCAACCACAATCACTTCGCTCTCGATGGCTTCAAGCGATTTGAAAACTGAGACGAGACAGTTTTCCAAAAACGCCCGCACATTGTAATTCACAATGATGACGGAAATCTGCATCGTTTAAAACGAAACGCCGAACAAACTTTGGAACTTCAACTTCCACACCATGAAAACCGCCTCATAAACAATTTTCTTCGACATCTTCGATGTTCCCATTTGTCTGTCCATGAACACAATCGGATGTTCACACAACGTGAAACCTTTCTTCCACGCTTTGAAACTCATTTCGATTTGAAACGCGTAACCATTCGAGTGGACTTTGTCGAGATTGATTGACTCAAGTACAGAACGACGAAAACATTTGAAACCGGCAGTTGTGTCTTTTATTTTCAAACCGGTAACAACACGAGTATAGACACTCGCGCCGTAACTCAACATCAATCGTCGGATGGGCCAATTGAGAACACGTACGCCGCCGATGTACCGCGAACCAATCACGAGGTCGCACGATGCGATGCGTTGAAGCATTGCAGGAATTTCTTTCGGGTCGTGAGAAAAGTCTGCATCCATTTCAAACACAGCATCGTATCCGTTTTTCAACGCATACTTGAACCCTTCGACATACGCAGTGCCGAGTCCCATTTTTCCGGGACGCTCCATCAGATGAATTCTCGGTTCGTTGTTCTGAAGTTTCTTGATGATAGATGCAGTTCCATCAGGAGAATTGTCATCAACTATGAGCATTTCAACGCGTGTATCTTTCGACAGAACTTCACGAATGAACTGTTCAATATTTTCTGCTTCGTTGTATGTTGGTGTTACGACGAGGATTTTATTCATACAAAAACAATACTTTTAATAACCTGTCAAAACTAATTGAAACAAAAATCTTATTTGATTTATCATTGATATAACCCCAAACTTCAGTTTGGGGTTAAACAAAAAAAACAATATGGGCTTTAGCCCATGAGAATAGTGGCTAAAGCCACTTCCCTTTTTATTATCTATCACCCCCACGATAAATCGTGGGGTTAATTTCTCTTGATACATTTCAATCATTCTTTTCATTAATGTGTACCTTTTCCACTCAGCGCAACTAAAATTGTTCTAAGAAATATTTTGATGTCGAGCGTAAGCGACATGTTTTCGAGATAGTACAAATCGTATTTGATTTTTTCTTTCACGTCAGCGAACGAGATGTCGTAGCGATGATTCACTTGTGCCCAGCCGGTAATCCCCGGGCGAACAAGCAAACGTCGTCCGTAAAAACGGATTTCTTTTTTGAGTTGTTCGACGAAGAACGGTCGCTCGGGACGAGGACCAACGAGACTCATCTCGCCTTTCAACACATTCAGGAATTGCGGCACTTCATCGAGCCGGAGTTTGCGGAGAATTCGTCCAAGACGGGTTCTCCGTTTGTCTTCGGGTGAAGCCCAAACAGGCCCGGTCTCTTTTTCTGCTTCATGGACCATCGAACGAAATTTTATCAGATTAAATTTTTCACCTTTTTTACCTACTCGCTCTTGCACAAAAAACACGGGTCCGCTCGAATCAAGTTTAATGATGATTGCAATAATCAGCCAAGCAGGTAAAAGCGGAATTAAGATAATCAAAGAGACGATAATATCAATAAGCCGTTTTGCTGTCCATTGCCATCGCTTCATGTTCATCATGTACAAACGAATGAGCGGATGTCCGACAATTTCTTCCGTCTTAAAGCCGCTCAGAATATCTACCTGTTCTGCCATCACTTTCACTGTCGGCACCATTCCGTTACATCGGGAAACAACATCGAGAATTTCTTCGCGGGTATCATGGGTGGCGGCTATGAGAATTTCTTCGACGTTCCGTTTCTTCACCAATTCAGGAATCAAATCATACGAACCGAGCACGGGAAACGAGGCAAATTGTTCCACATTCGGATTTCTGTCCACAAATCCGATAACATGATACTTTAGTCCCGGTCTCGATTGAATTTCTTGAACAAGTTCCCGCGCGAGATTAGACATTCCGACTATAAGCGTGTTTCGTCTCCTGTAACCAAGAATCTCGTGTTTACGTTCAAACGTGATAATCGCCATCCGAACCAGTACGACACACACCGCTACCGTTACACCGTACAGAAGTGTTGTGATTCGTCCTTCAAGCGTACCGGATTCCAAATCAATTGTGGCAAGGAAAATTAACAACGTTCCCCAACCGATTGTTTTCATGATGGTGAAGATGTAATCTATCCGGGAACAATCCCATGGGATGTCATACAAACCCGCGAGTGCGAACATGATAAACCACATCAGTGTAAAAATCAAAACCGTCGGACTTGAAAAATACATTTCTAAAGGCGCATAACTTTCAACGACGAATATGCCGGAGTGAAAGCGAAGCCAATACGTAATCAAAAATGAAAGAAGAAGAGCGAACAAATCCCCGCTCGCAAGCAATACACGGTCAATAATTCTCGCAATGCTCAAGGGTTGAATAGGCGGACGTTCCTCAGGATGTTTAGCTTTCATTTCTTCAAGATACCCAAGCCGCCCGATGCTGAGATACACTGCAATTATGACCGCTCCAAGCAGCAACGAAGCATACAATCCATCAACCTGCATGAGTACGAAAGCAATCACTCCCAAACCTGTCGCTATTGCATAATGCACAACTACTGTCTGACGATGAGTTAGTCCCAAGTCCATCAGCCGGTGATGAATATGCTCCTTATCTGCTTTGAGCGGATGCATACGCTTTCTCACCCGTCGGAAAAAAGCAACGGAAGTATCCACAATCGGAACTGCGAGCGCGACAATGATGACGAGAAACGAAACAGGAGTTTGTGCAACAGTTGAATGTTGGATTACGCGCAATCCAAGGCAAGCAAGGAGAAAACCGAGAAACAAACTTCCTGTGTCTCCCATGAAAATTGAAGCCGGATGAAAATTGTATCGAAGAAAACCGAGGCAAGCAAAGAACAATGCTAGCGTCGTCGCCATCAGGAAAAAGTCGTGGTAATACGCACCCATGAAGAAGAATACGAGTGAACCGATAGCCGCAACGCCACACGCAAGTCCGTCTAATCCGTCGAGTAGATTAAACGCGTTTGTTACTCCGACCAACCACAGCAACGTGAGCACATACGAAAACCATCCCAACTGAATTGGCCCAAGAAATGGTAACGTAAGCGATTCAATTCTGAGTCCCGAAGAGATAACGATAACCGATGCAAGAATTTGAATAATCAATTTTCCGGACGAGCCGATTCCTTTGATATCATCATACACACCGACGATGGCGATGAGTATGAGACCTCCGATTAATCCTGTAAATTGAAATGGCAATGATTCAAAAACATCGCGTTGTAAAAAAAATGTAACAAGAAGACCGATGGCAAATCCTGTTATTACTCCCACTCCACCCAGCCGTGGAATAAACTTTGTGTGGATTTTTCGTTCGCCGGGGTAATCGCCAATTAGTTTTTTGATGGCGAGGGCGCGGATGCGGGGAGTTACAAACCACGTGACGGTAGTTACCATAACTGCTAATAAGAAAAACAACAAGCTCATTAATATTTCATTTCAATGAGCTAATTATCAGAAATACAAAAAATCATCATCAGCATTTTACAATGTTATCGAACTTGTTACGAAATCTACCGCGTGTATCTATTACCAATTTACTATGCTTTTGAATTAATTGATAATCGAAAGCATCGTGGTCTGTCGCAATAACTACGGCATCAACCGATGCTAACATTTCTTGATGTATAGTGACGGATTGTAAGTTAAAAAAGTAATTCCTCATACGTGGAAACACCGGCACATAAGGATCGGAATACAATACCTCGGCGCCTTTATTGAGCAGTAGTTGCATAATCTCCACGGAAGGGGACTCTCTCATGTCGTCTATGTTCTTTTTATAAGCAATTCCCAGAACCAAGATTTTAGAGCCATTCATTGCTTTTCCATGCTCATTTAACGCACCCATAATCTTAATCACTATCCACTCAGGCATCATCCTATTAATTTCTCCTGCTAACTCTATGAAACGAGTGTGTAATCCAAATTCTCTCGCCTTCCATGTGAGATAAAATGGGTCTATTGGAATACAATGTCCACCGAGACCGGGACCAGGATAAAATGGAGTAAAACCAAATGGTTTCGTCGAAGCCGCTTCAATTATTTCCCAAATATCTAGTTTCATACTGTCAGCGACTATTTTCAACTCATTGACTAAACCAATATTTACAGCACGATAAATATTTTCAAGTAACTTTGTGAATTCCGCTGTTCGAGTTGAACTCACTGAAACAATTTTCTCTGAAACATGATTGTAGAGGGCTATCCCCACTTCGCGACAATCTTGTGTTATTCCTCCTACAACCTTCGGAATGTTACTCACACAAAACGATTCGTTTCCTGGGTCTTCTCGCTCAGGGGAGTAAACAAGGAACACATCATTCCCGACATTAAAGCCGGCATTTGCCACCCGTGGTAAGAACTCCTCCTCGACAGTGCCGGGATACGTCGTACTTTCCAAACTTATCATTTGTCCAACATGTAAATATGGTATTATGGAGTTCAATGTATTAATAACATACGACAGATCAGGTTCCCTATATTTATTAAGCGGAGTTGGAACACAAATAATAATTACATCCACTGTTTGTATTTCTTCAAATGACACTGTCGCTTTCAACCGATTAGTTAGAATTGCCTGTGTGATTTTACTTTTGTTGATATGGGAAATATAACTCTCCCCCATATTGACCTTCGAAACTTTGTACTGGTCAATATCAAATCCTCTCGTTTGAAATCCCTGTTCAACAAATCGAAGTGTAAGTGGAAGCCCTACGTAGCCAAGTCCAATGACTCCAATAATTGCTTCCTTAGAATTAATTTTATCGATAATGGTTTTCTTTGCTAACATTAGAATTGTTTTTCAAATAATGGAAATATTATAAAAAGATCTAAAATTGGAAAAATGCACTCACGATACTTGAAACTATTATTTCTTCAAAGTATTAATAATCAGTGAATTGACTTTTTGTACTGTAAAATGCTCAAGAACGAGTTTACGGCTTTCAATCCCCATTTGTATCCTTCTCTCCTGGTGTTTGAGCATAGTAATCATTGCGTCCACTAATGCTTGTAAATCACGCGGAGGTATCAAGAGACCATTTGTATTGTGAAGAACTGTTTCCCTGCAACCGGGTACATCCGTTGTTATTATTGCTTTTCCCATTGCCATCGCTTCAAGAATGGACCTTGGTATACCTTCCCGATAGGATGGAAGAACAACAACATCAGCATCTTTGATAATATTCCGCACATCCGTTAATTCGCCGAGATACTCAATTCCATAGTGATGACTCCATGTTTTAATAGTGTTTTTGCTAACATAAGATGGATTTCCCTCGTCTATTTTTCCAAGAAGTTGGAATCTCGCACATGGAAAATTTTTCTTTACAACTTCAGCAGCTTCAACAAACTCTTTTACTCCTTTATCCAATAAGATACGACCGATAAAAAGAAAAATGGTCTCATCTTTTTTTTCAATAGGTTCAACAAAATAAAAATATTCGGGATCCACACCTGAACCGGGAACTACAAGTATTTTATGAGCATCAATCAATTTTCTTTTAATAAAATAATCTCTGTCATCCTGATTTTGAAAAAAAACCATGTATGAATATCGTAGTGTCATTCTATACATCGCTTCAACAAAAGGTCGAAGCCAACGATGTATCATCCTCTTCCCGATAAATACGTACCCAAGTCCCGGTATCATATTTAGTATTCTGGCTGTACCGGCAAATCGCGCCGCTTGAGTCCCGTAAATAACCGGTTTAATTGTGTTATGAAAAATAAAATCAGGTTGTTCTTTTTTATAAATCTTGAACAACCGCCAAAACAGTATCGCGTCGGTCAACGGATTTAAACTTCGTCGGTTTAGCGAAAGCGGAATATATTGAATGCCTTTCTGCTCAAACTGATGTGACCATTCGTCGAATGGAGCAACCGCAATTACGGTGAACATTTTGGATTGTAATTCCCTCATTAAAGCCATTCGGAAATTGCAAAGATACCAAGATGTATTCGCGACAAATACTATTTTTCTGTTTTGTAACATGTGGACAGGTATTATATAAAATTATCCGCGTTGTTTTCGATACCATCCGACGGTTCTAATTAACCCTTCTTCCCAATTGACTTTAGGTGCATAGTGAAGTACGTTTCGAGCAAGTGAAATATCTGCAAGAGAATGTTTCACGTCTCCTTTCCTTTCGGGTAAAAATTCGGGTTGTACATTGGTTCCAAGTATGTCGTTGAGTACCTGAATTAAATCAAGAAGTGAATGAGCTTCTTGACATGCAATGTTGAAAACATTACCGTTTGATTCTTTAACAACTGTTGCAAGAATATTCGCCTCAACAACATTAGCAATATAACTAAAGTCCCTCGATTGTAATCCATCTCCATAAATTACCGGCTTCCTACCTTCTAACATGGCATTAATAAATTTCGGTATTACAGCAGAATATTCAGAAAAAGGATTTTGTTGAGGTCCGAAT
>JACPVN010000316.1 GCA_016191715.1 Ignavibacteriota bacterium
CATTGGGAAAACGGTTTCCTGATTTATGAAAACAATTTAGCCCACAGTTTAAGCTGTGGGCTATTTTAAAAAATGCAATCGAAACTGTTTCAACAGTTTTGTAGTACTGAAAACAAAAATTCATGTCAAAACACAATAAACAAAAGCAACAAGGTTTTCTTTCCCCGCAATGGATTAAACGAATTGAACTGGCTGGTTTGATTGCGTTGATTGGATTGCTTTACTATCATGCAAAGCATTTCAATTTTATCCAGGATGACTCGTTCATCACGTTTCGGTATGTGAAGAATTTTGCCGAAGGGCATGGACTCGTTTTCAACATCGGAGAGCGGGTTGAGGGTTACACGACGTTTCTCTGGACGATTCTTCTCGCCGTGCCTGCAATCCTCAACTTTGATTTGATTTCTATTTCTCAAATCATCGGCGTGTTGTTCGGGTTAGCGACACTTTACTTGATGGTTCGTCTTTCTCGCGATTTTTCATCCTCAAGCCGACCAATCGGTTTTTCGTTGATTGCTGTTTTGTTTCTTGCAAGCAACAGTGCGGTCGCGTACTGGTCAATCAGCGGAATGGAGACGGGAATGTTCATGTTCCTTACCGTACTCTCTGTCTGGCTGTATATCAAGGAAAGAAAACAGGAAATGAAATTTGCTTACGCACCGTTCGCCTTCGTTCTTCTCTCTCTTACGAGACCGGAAGGAATGTATCTTTTCGGATTGACAATGATGCACTTCGTCGCTGAGGTTTTTCTTGACAAAGAACGAAATCGAAAAGAAGAGTTCAAACGATTGACATTGTGGGGCGCGCTCTACGCTGTTCCCATCGGTCTTTTCATGGGGTGGAGATTATTTTACTATGGCTGGCTTTTTCCGAATACATACTATGCAAAAGCCGGATTTTCGAAAGAATATTTCAATGCCGGAGTTGATTATTTCTGGCAATTTGCAGGGATGGATTTATTCTGGGGAGCGTTACTCGTAGTTCCGATTACGATTCTTTTGTGGAAACGTCGAAGTTCAGAAACCCTGTATCTTTCTTTTTTGATTCTCACCTACACAGCATACATCGTTTCCGTAGGAGGCGATGTGCTTCCGAATTTCCGCTTCTTCATATCCATACTTCCACTCATCTATTTGCTTGCGCAAGAAAGTTTGTTTGAACTCTACAAAATATTTGAAGAAAAACGTTCGATGGTACGATACATCGTGTATGCTTTGCCATTGTTGCTGGCGTATTACACATACTTACTTCCGTATGAACATGTTCGACGCTACTGCGATTTGGAAATCGGGTTGGTTGAAAAGATGACGGAACATGGGAAGTGGCTCAAATCGCACAGCACGCCAAACACAGTTGTTGCCGCTTCTACCATCGGTGCGGTTTCGTACTACGCCGAAGTTACACTCGTTGACATGCTCGGCTTGACGGATGAAACAATTGCACATCATCCCGAAAAAATTGAAGGGATTCAGAGTGGTTGGAGAGAGCGGCATTATAATGTTACCTATGTTCTCTCGCGGAAACCGGATTATATTTTATTCTCAACAGGAATGAAACCGAGCGCATTTGCCGAGCGGGCATTGTTTCTGAAAGAAGATTTCCGAAAGTGGTATTACCCGTATTACTTTCATCCGAACGGAGATGCGAATGCAGTCGGTATTATGTACAAACGCGGAAGTGAACCGTTACCCGATTCCCTCAGTCATGGTGTTCAACAATCAAATGAATTCATCAACGATTTTGTCGTCGGCATGAACATGATTCGCTGGAACAAAGACGACGCTATTAATTTGTTTAAGAAGTCGGTGGAGAAAGGTCCGCCCAATTTTGCACTTGCATACGAGCAACTCGGGAGTTTATATCGCGACAAAAAAAATAATGTGCAGGCGATGCAATACTATGAACTTGCGGCGAAGAGCGACCCGCGAATGGTTGAAAGTCAATTCCTGCTTGGCTTCTCCGCACGCCAACGACAGGATGCGAACGCAGAGCAATTCCATTTTGAACAAGTTGTGAAATACCATCCTGATTACACACTCGGCTGGGTATTTCTTGGGGAAACGTACATGACGATTGGACAACTTGAACGCGCACGGTCAGCGTTTCAACAGGCGTTGCAAGTTGCGCCCAACAATCAAGATGCGTTTGCGTACCTGCAACGTCTCGCGGGTAGGGGATAAACAACGAACGTCACTGTAACGTGAATATTATTATTGTCAGCACTGCGTATCCGTTACGGGGCGGCATTGCACATTTCAACGCGCTTCTTGCAAAACATCTGTGTGCCCGTCACAAAGTTGAAACGATTACCTTCAAACGGCAGTATCCCTCGA
>JACPVN010000053.1 GCA_016191715.1 Ignavibacteriota bacterium
GACATTAATCGGCGCTTCTTTTTGAACGACTCCGCCTTGCGGATTTTTTGCATTCGGTTTTGTATGACGTTTAATAATGTTCACGCCTTCAACAATCACGCGTTCGTTCTCGCGAAAAACTTTCAATACTTTTCCGGTCTTTCCGCGGGCATTTCCCGTAATCACTTTTACTTGGTCATTTTTATGAATATTCATATCAATCAAATCTTATAAAACTTCAGGCGCCAACGAAATAATTTTCATGTAATTCCTATCGCGCAACTCACGTGCAACCGGACCGAAGATACGCGTTCCTCTCGGTTCACCCTGAGCATTCAACAATACTGCGGCATTCTCATCGAAGCGAATGTAAGAACCATCCTTGCGCTGAGTTTCTTTCACCGTTCTCACGACGACAGCGCGGGAAACTTCACCCTTTTTCACACCCGCTCCGGGAATCGCGCTCTTCACCGAGACGACAATCAGATCGCCGACCCCAGCATATCGTCGGTCGTGTCCGCCTAAAATTCTGATGCATCGCACTTTCTTTGCACCGGAATTATCTGCTACAACTAAATTCGTTTCTTCCTGTATCATGGAGTGTTCTCTTACTTTGCTTTCTCAATGACTTCCACGAGTCTCCAGCGCTTTCGCTAACTGATTGGTCGTGTTTCCATTATCTTCACTTTATCACCAATAACGGCTTCTTGTTTTTCATCGTGCGCCATGAGTTTGGTTGTGAGTTTGTAATACTTTTTAAACAATGTGTGCTTTACTCGTCGCTCGATTGCAACGACGATACTCTTCTGCATCTTCGTGCTGACAACTTTGCCGATACGTGTTTTTCTTTTATCTGTTCGTTCAAGCATTCTTTGATTCCTCCTGTTTTAGAGCGGAAGATTTTTTTATCTGTAGTTCGCGCAAGATTGTCCTCATTCGTGCAATCGTTCGTCTCGTCGTCCGGATTATAATCGGACTTTCAAGTTGGCTCGTTGCTTTTTGAAATTTCAAGTGTGCCAAATTTTCTTCTTCTTCGAGAATACGCTTTGCCAGTTCCACTTCAGGAATTGCGCGCATTTCATGTACTTTCATTAACGGCATATGTTAGGCGCCCTCGTATGTTGGTCGAACGACCATTTTCGTTTTTATCGGCAATTTGTGCATTGCAAGATGAAATGCTTCCTCAGCAATTTTCTTATTGATTCCGCCAAGTTCAAATAAAATCGTACCGGGCTTTACAACTGCCACCCAAAATTCTGGTGCGCCTTTTCCGCTTCCCATACGGGTTTCTGCAGGTTTTTTCGTGACCGGTTTATCGGGGAATATTCGTATCCAGACTTTTCCTTCACGCTTCATTAAACGGGTTAAGGCAACGCGGGATGCTTCAATCTGTCGCTGCGTAATCCATCCGGGTTCCATTGCTTTCAAACCGAAATCTCCGAACGAAATAGAAGCCCCGCGCGTCGCAATGCCTCGCATTCTGCCGCGCTGTGCTTTTCGAAATTTAACTCTTTTGGGTAATAACATTTTCTAATTTCTAAACTTACTGTCCGATTCTTTCAAGAATTTCACCGCGGCAAATCCATACTTTCACACCGATTGCACCGTAAATTGTTCTTGCTGTTGCCTGTGCGTAATCAATATCTGCACGAACTGTATGGAGCGGTACACGACCTTCACGATATTGTTCCGAACGAGCAATTTCCGCTCCGCCCAAACGACCGCCGCACATGATTTTTATTCCTTCTGCGCCCATTCTCATCGCTGAAGTCATCGCTGTTTTCATTGCCCGTCTGAACGAAATTCTTCCTTCCAACTGTGATGCTACGTTTTCGGCAACGAGATAGGCATCAAGTTCAGGTCTTTTAATTTCGTTGATAAATATTTTGACGTCCTTGCTTGTAATCTTCTTTAGTTCTTCTTCCAACTGACTGATTTCTTTTCCGCTTCTACCAATAACAATTCCAGGACGGGAAGTGTGAATTGTTATCGCCGCACGCTTTGGAGTTCGTTCAATTAAAATTTTTGACACGCCTGCTTTTTTGAAACGACTGCGAATGTATTGTCGAATCTGCTCATCTTCTTTGAGTTTACCGGAAAAATCTTTTTCATCATACCAGTTTGAGTCCCACGTGCGAATGGTTCCCAAACGAAATCCTATCGGATGTACTTTTTGTCCCAAACGATCTCCTATTGTTTTGTTGGTTCAGTGTGTTTTGATTTTGCAGGTGAAGTCTTTTTCACTTTACGTGCTTGCTTCTGTGCAACTACGATTGTAACATGGTTTGAACGCTTTAGAATTCTGAAGGCACGCCCCATCGGAGCGGGCAACATTCTTTTTGCTGATGGACCTACGTTGACATACGCTTCTTTCACATACATCTCATTGGTCTCTAAACGGGCGCCTTCATCTTTATTGTGCAAATTGGAAACTGCTGATAACAACACTCGTTCAGCCGCTTTCGATGCGTGCTTCGGGGAGAAGTGTAAGATGCTCAATGCTTCATCAACTGATTTGCCACGTATAAGGTCAATCACTAACCGCATTTTGCGCGGCGATGAACTGATATAACGGTTTAATGCTCTTGCTTCTAACATAACAATTATCCTGTCGCCCCTTCCGTTTTTAATCCGGGGTGACCGCGAAACAATCGTGTCGGAGCAAATTCACCGAGTTTATGTCCAACCATTCCTTCGTGTATGTACACGGGAATAAACTTGTTGCCATTGTGGACTGCAAACGTATGCCCGACAAAGTCCGGCGTTATCAACGACGCGCGTGACCATGTTTTAATTACTTTTTTTTGACCGCCTTTATTCATGGTTTCCAACTTTTTGGAAAGTTTTCCATCAACAAACGGTCCTTTTTTAACTGAACGACTCATGCGATACTTAATTTCACTTACGACGTTTTACAATAAATTTGTTTGAACGCGCTTTTGGATTTCGCGTTTTCATACCTTTTGTATGCCAGCCCCACGGAGATACAGGGTGCGGATTACCTTGTGGCGATTTTCCTTCACCGCCGCCATGCGGATGGTCGCATGGATTCATTACGACACCACGAGACTGTGGTCGGATGCCAAGCCAGCGTGAGCGACCTGCTTTTCCGATACTGATATTTTCGTGGTCTAAATTACTTGCAACTCCAACTGTCGCATAACAATCATTCGGCACATTTCGAACTTCACCGGAAGGTAATTTTATTTGAACAAAATTTCCGTCCTTTGCCATAATCTGAACCGATGCGCCGGCGCTACGTGCAAGTTGAGCGCCTTTTCCTTTTCGAAGTTCAACATTGTGAACAAACGCGCCCGCAGGAATATTGAGCAACGGAAGACTGTTTCCGTTTTTAATATCTGCTCCAGGTCCCGACATCAATTTCTCTCCGACTTTCACTCCGTGCGGTGCAATGATGTATCGTTTTTCACCATCGGCATAAATCAATAAAGCGATAAACGCTGAGCGGTTCGGGTCGTATTCAATGGAACTTACTCTTGCCTCAATTCCAACTTTGTTCCTCTTGAAATCAATGATACGATAAAATCGTTTATGTCCGCCGCCGCGGTGTCGCGAGGTAATATGACCGTTATTATTTCTTCCGCCTGATTTCTTTAACGGTTCCAACAACGAACGTTCCGGTTTCGATTGAGTAATCTCATCGAACGTCAACATCGTCATCCACCGAGTGCCGGGCGTATTTGGTTTTAGTTTTCGGATTCCCATGAAGGTACTCTAACTTTTCTTTTCTTTATATATTTTCAAAGAAATCAATTTTTTCACCTGTTTTCAATGTCACCACCGCTTTTTTGAAGTGCGATGTCTTACCGGTGAATCTTCCACGACGGGTAAGCTGCGTTTTCGTCTTTCCTTTGTAATTCATCGTGCGAACATTTTCAACCGTAACATTAAATTTTTTCTGAATTGCCCGTGCAATTTCAATTTTGTTTGCAGTTGGGTCAACTTCAAAAGCATAAATTCCTTTATCCTGAAGTTGTGTTGACTTTTCAGTCACAATAGGTCTGTAAATAATTCCAATCATACTATCACTTACGCTAACGATTTCACTAACGCTTCAACTGCACTCTTCTGAATCAATATCATTTGATTATCCATCAACTCATACGTTGATGCCTTTGCCGCTTCAATGATATGTAACTTAGAAAGATTTCTGCCTGATTTTACTACTGTCGAAATACTTGCCGGGAGAAGAAGCAACACTTTCTTTTCATTCATTCCAAGAGATTTTAGAACTGTAACCATCTCTTTTGTTTTTGGTGCGTCGAAAGAAAAATCTTCAACAACTTTGATGTTTCCTTCTTTTGCACGATAACTTAAAGCCGATTTACGAGCAAGTGACTTCATCTTTTGTGGAATAGACATTGAATAATCTCGCGGAACAGGACCAAAAATTGTTCCACCGCCCTTCCATAACGGAGAACGAATTGCACCCATACGAGCGCGTCCTGTGTGTTTTTGTTTCCACAACTTCTTACCGCTACCACTTACTTCGCCGTACGTTTTTGTTTTGTGAGTTCCTTGACGTTGATTTGCAAGATACACACGTACTGCCTGATAAATTGCATGGTCATTCGGCTCCACTTCAAACACAGAAGCAGGAAGTTCAACCTTCTCGCCGCTCACCGAACCATCTTTTTTATAAATGTCAACTTTCATAGCTTACGCTTGTTCCTTGTAGATCTCTACATAGCTGTTATTATGTCCGGCAACCGAGCCCTGAACCAACAAAAGATTTGATTCTGGAATGACTTTTACCACTGTAAGATTTTTCACGGTTATTTTTTCACCGCCCATTCTTCCAGCCATCAACATTCCTTTGAACACTCTTGAAGGATAGGAACTTGAACCGATAGAACCCGGCGCTCGTTCGCGGTCACTCTGTCCGTGCGTTCTGAAACCACCGCCAAAATGATGACGCTTCACAACACCTTGAAACCCGCGACCCTTAGAAGTTCCGGTAACAGAAATAACATCACCTAAAGAAAACAGGGAATCAACTTTTACTTCATCACCCAATTTAAATTGGGTCAAGTCGAAGCCCTTAAATTCCTTTACTACTTTTTTTGCTTTCAAGCCCGCTTTGTCAAAATGACCCTTTTCCGGTTTATTGACCGAGCGTTCTCGTTTTTCATCAAAGG
This sequence comes from Ignavibacteriota bacterium, assembly GCA_016191715.1. GTDB lineage: Bacteria > Bacteroidota > Ignavibacteria > UBA10030 > SZUA-254 > FW602-bin19. Next base: position 5,139 of record JACPVN010000053.1, read on the forward strand.
CAAGTTGTACTGCTTCATAACCATCGTGTTCTTTTGTTTTGATTTGAGTAACAAAACACGGACCTGCTTCGATGACAGTGCAGGGAATCATTCTTCCCTTCTCATCGAAGACGCTGGTCATACCAATCTTCTTGCCGAGAATTCCTTTATACCTCATTCTATCAAACTTTCTTTATCCTGTTCGTTGCCGTTTTCAATTAGACCTTAATCTCAACATCAACACCGGCAGGAAGCTCGAGCTTCATGAGCGAATCAATTGTTTTATTTGAAGAATTCAAAATATCAATCAATCGCTTGTGAGCACGCATTTCAAATTGTTCGCGTGATTTTTTATCAACATGCGGAGAGCGAAGCACAGTATAGACCGACCTGCGGGTTGGCAGAGGAATCGGACCGGAGACTATTGCTCCGGTTGATTTCACTGTCTTGATAATTTTTTCCGCTGATTTGTCAATCAAACTATGATCGTACGACTTGAGTTTTATGCGTATTTTTTGTCCAGCCACCTGAGTGTCCTTTAATTAAACTATCAGTAACTTATTCAATAATCTTCGTAACAACGCCTGCACCAACCGTACGACCGCCTTCACGAATAGCAAAGCGCAATCCTTCTTCCATTGCAATTTCAGATATCAATTCGACATACATATTGTCAACGTTGTCTCCGGGCATAATCATTTCCATGCCGCCGGGCAATGTTGCAACACCTGTCACGTCTGTTGTTCTGAAATAGAACTGTGGACGGTATCCATTGAAGAACGGAGTGTGTCTTCCGCCTTCTTCTTTTTTCAGAATGTACACCTGAGCATTGAATTTTTTGTGCGGTGTAATTGAACCGGGTTTTGCAATAACCTGACCACGCTCTAATTCTGCTTTGTCAATACCACGTAAAAGCAGACCTGCGTTGTCACCCGCCAACACTTCGTCAAGTTCTTTGCGGAACATTTCTGCTCCGGTAATAACAGTTTTCTTATGCAAACCAAGTCCTACAACTTCGACTTCATCACCAACTTTTGCACGACCGCGTTCGCAACGCCCTGTTCCAACCGTTCCACGACCTGTAATCGAGAACACATCTTCAACCGGCATCAAGAACGGTTTGTCAACTTCGCGCTTCGGGAGAAGAATGTAACTATCAACCGCATCCATTAATTCATAAATGCATTTGAATGCAGGGTCATCCGCTTTCGATGCAGGATCACTTGCTTTTTCAAGCGCCTTCAAACCGCTTCCGCGGATAATAGGAATTTCATCACCTGGGAATTCGTACTTCTTCAACAAGTCTCGAAGTTCCATTTCGACGAGGTCTAACAATTCAGGGTCATCAACCATGTCCACCTTGTTCATGAACACAACCATGCGGGGTACGTTTACGTGACGTGCAAGTAAAACGTGTGCACGCGTTTGAGGCATTGGTCCGTCATTCGCCGCAACGACGAGGATTGCTCCATCCATCTGTGCCGCGCCTGTGATCATGTTTTTGATGTAGTCAGCGTGACCGGGACAGTCAACGTGTGCGTAGTGTCGTTTATCTGTTTGATATTCGACGTGAGCAACGTTGATTGTGATTCCACGTTCGCGCTCTTCCGGTGCGTTGTCAATACTATCAAACGTACGCACCTGGGAAAGACCACGCTTACTTAACGCCATCGTAATGGCAGCGGTTAAGGTTGTCTTCCCGTGGTCAATGTGACCGATAGTCCCAATGTTGACATGGGGTTTCTCTCTGCTGAATTTTTCTTTTGCCATACTGTAGTCCTTGTATTAAGACTGTTTATAAAATAGTGATCTAAAAAACTTATGCTAAAACCGACTCGCCTTTTACACTTTGAGCGACTTCCTCTGCAACGCTCTTCGGAGCTTCATCGTAATATGCAAACTGCATCGTGTAAATTGCACGACCTTGAGTCATGGAACGCATGTGAGTAGCGTAACCAAACATTTCGGCAAGCGGAACTTTTGCTTTGATGACTTGCGCATCTTTTCTTGGCAACATCCCTTCGATTTTTCCACGACGGGAATTCAAGTCGCCCATAACATCACCCAAATATTCTTCGGGTGTAACAACTTCGACATCCATAATCGGCTCTAAGAGAACCGGACTTGCCTTTCTTGCGGCTTCCTTGAATCCGATTGATGCCGCAATCTTGAATGCCATTTCCGAAGAATCAACTTCGTGATAGGAACCGTCAAACAATTTTACTTTGACATCCACTACCGGGTAACCGGCAAGCACACCGTTGCGCATCGCTTCTTTGATTCCTTCAGAAACCGGCTTGATATACTCTTTCGGAACAACACCGCCGACAATGGCATTTTCAAATTCAAATCCTTTCCCTTTTTCATTGGGTCCGACTTCAAGCCAAACATCGCCAAATTGTCCACGTCCACCGCTTTGACGGATGAACTTTCCTTGTTGCTGAACTTTCTTTCTAATCGTTTCACGATATGCGACTTGCGGCTTACCAACATTCGCTTCAACGCGAAACTCGCGCTTCATTCTATCAATGATAATTTCGAGATGAAGTTCACCCATACCGCTGATGATTGTTTGTCCCGTTTCCTCATTTGTCGAAATTCTGAATGTCGGATCTTCATCAGCCAATTTCGCCATTGCCTCACCCATCTTTTCCTGGTCTGCTTTCGTTTTCGGTTCGATGGCTATTGCAATAACCGGCTCAGGGAAAATCATTTTTTCTAATATTATCGGGTCATCTTCAAGACATAATGTATCACCGGTTTTTGTATTTTTTAAACCGACCGCGGCAACGATATCACCCATGTACGCTTCGTCAATATCTTCACGATGATTCGCGTGCATCCGAAGAATTCTTCCGATTCTTTCTTTCTTATCGGAGGTTGCATTATAAACATATGAACCTGGCTTCAACGAACCCGAGTACACACGGAAATACGTCACCTTACCAACGTAAGGGTCGCTCATAATCTTAAATGCGAGCGCCGTAAACTTTTCTTTATCAGAAACTTTTCTGATAACCTGGTCTTTCATGTTCACATGATGACCGATAATTTCTGCATTACTTACATCAATCGGTGATGGTAAGAAATCAATAACAGAATCAAGCAAATTCTGAACGCCTTTATTCTTGAATGCTGAGCCACAAAGCACAGGAATAATACTAACCTTTAAACATGCACGTCGTAACACTGCTCTGACTTCAGTTGGCGAAATCTCTTTTCCTTCGAGGTACTTCTCTAAAAGAGAATCATCTTCGTCCGAGACTGCCTCTAACATTTTCGTTCGATACTCGGCGGCAAGTTTTTCCAAATCGTGTGGAATCGGCATCTCATCCCACGTAGTACCCTGATTTGTTTCATGAAAGACACATGCTTTCATTGTAATCAAATCAATAATGCCGGTGAATAAATCACCCTCGCCAATCGGGATATGAACCGGAACTGCATTGGCTCCCAATCTGTTTTTCATCATTTGAATAACATGAAAGAAATCCGCACCAACCCGATCCATTTTATTTACAAAGGCGATACGCGGTACGCCATACTTATCTGCCTGCCGCCACACTGTTTCTGATTGTGGTTCAACACCACCAACAGAACAGAACAAAGCAATCGCTCCGTCAAGTACTCTGAGCGAACGTTCAACTTCTGCAGTAAAGTCAACGTGTCCCGGAGTGTCAATGATATTAATTCGATGATTGTCCCAAAAACAAGTCGTAGCGGCACTTGTAATAGTTATACCGCGCTCTTTCTCTTGCTCCATCCAGTCCATCGTCGCAGCGCCATCATGAACCTCTCCCATGCGATGCAAAACGCCTGTGTAAAACAGAATACGCTCTGTCGTCGTTGTTTTTCCAGCATCAATGTGAGCCATGATGCCGATATTTCTCGTTCGTTCTAACGGGTATGCTCTGGGCATAAAAGATCAATAAACCTGATTATAATATTCCACACACTACCACTTGAAGTGAGCGAACGCTTTGTTCGCCTCTGCCATCTTGTGGGTATCTTCTTTTTTCTTCACTGCATTTCCCTCATTGTTTGATGCAGCCATAATTTCTGACGCTAACTTCAAAGACATTGACTTATCTTTTCGCGCACGCGCATAAATGAGTAACCATCGAAGCGCAAGGGCAACACTTCTATCTTGTCGTACTTCAGTTGGAATTTGGTACGTTGCACCACCAACACGACGCGCTTTAATCTCTAACAATGGTCTTAAATTATTCATGGCTTTTTTGAATACATCCAAACCATTTGTTTTACTACGCTCTTCTATAATTCCGATCGCATCGTACACAATTTTTCGGGCTTGATGTTTTTTTCCGCTTTGCAATACAGCATTAATAAACTTTGAAACCAGAACATCATTAAATTTCGGATCCGGTTGTGCTATTCGTTTTTCTGCGCTTTTTCTTCTCATAATTTACTTCGGTTTCTTTGCACCGTATTTCGATCTTCCCTGTTTTCTATCAGTCACACCGGCAGTATCTAATGTACCGCGAATGATATGATAGCGAACGCCGGGAAGGTCTTTCACTCTTCCACCTCGAATCATTACGATTGAGTGTTCCTGAAGATTGTGCCCCTCGCCAGGAATATACGCGGTAACTTCAATTCCATTTGTAAGTCTGACACGCGCTACTTTACGTAATGCTGAATTTGGTTTTTTGGGAGTAGTTGTGTACACCCTTGTACATACACCGCGTTTTTGAGGCGAACTTTGAAGAGCCGGAGATTTACTCTTCCAAGCTACTTCTTCCCTTTGAAAGCGGATTAATTGATTAATTGTTGGCACTAAAAAGTCTCCAGTTTATGTGAAAAAGCCGCACAATATATGAATAATTTATTAATTGTCAAAACGTAATTTCTGATTTATTTTGAGCTATTCAATAATAACACGTTCTAATTTGGGGTCGCTACTATACTCGTCATCCGTCCTAAGGTCCAACAGGTCAGATGCTGAAATCGGTGGATTATCTGAGTTCGGAACGACGATTAAGTTCTTGAATTTCTTCAATCCTGTTCCTGCCGGTATTAAATGACCCATGATGACGTTTTCCTTCAATCCTAACAATGAGTCAATCTTCGCTTGAATTGCCGCGTCAGTTAATACTTTTGTGGTTTCCTGGAACGATGCTGCCGAGACAAAGCTATCTGTTGAAAGTGCAGCAGAAGTAATTCCCAGAAGTACCGGTTCCGTTGTAGTGGGTTCAGATTCTCTTGTTTCGACAACACGTTTGCTCTTTTTCTTCAATTCCATGTTGATTTCGCGGATTTTTTTCTTGTTTGTTGCTTGTCCGTTTTTCAACTTTGAATCGCCTTTACTTGTCACAACAACCATTTCTTTGAGTTGATTGTTCTCGATGTTCACCTGATGAACATCAATATAATCGTCCTCAAGAAAATGCGTATCACCCGGGTCAAGAATGTGAACTTTTTGCATCATTTGACGAACAATCACTTCAATATGTTTATCATTAATTTTCACACCTTGCATACGATACACTTCCTGAATTTCGTTCACAAGATACTCTTGAACAGCGCTTACACCCTTAATTCTTAAAATGTCATGCGGGTCAATCGAACCATCGGAAAGCCGTTCACCGGAACGAACAACATCGTGTTCCTGAACGAGAACGTGTTTCCCCATCGGAACGAGGTAATGGCGCTCATCTTTTCCATCTACACTCGTTACAATGATTTCTCTGGCGCCACGCTTTTGCACTCCGAATTTGATGGTTCCATCAATTTCGGAAACAACTGCCGGGTCTGCCGGACTTCGGGCTTCAAACAATTCTGTAACACGTGGTAAACCACCGGTAATGTCTCTCGTTTTTCCGGAATCTCTCGGAATTTTGACAATAATTGTCCCCGCTTTAATTGCTTCTCCATCTTTCACAACAATGTGTGAACGAGTAGGAAGAATATAACTTCCCAATTTCTGTCCATCA
>JACPVN010000317.1 GCA_016191715.1 Ignavibacteriota bacterium
ATTGCTTTTCCTCAGTGCCTCCGTGGTTAAATTAACCTCCCGACCATCTATGACGTTTTCACCCTAGCTATGGCGGAGGTAAAAATGTAGCATAGCCCAGAGCGACTAAAAAGTCGCGAATCATATATGGTTGTGCCATACAGCGAGCCATTTCTATCATTTTCTTTTTATTACCATTGTCGTACATATTACTTTATTTTCAAGAGCCTCGTTTTCTTCTTCTTGTTGTTTGATATAGTTTTCGAATAATTTCTTTTTGTCAGGATGTTTATCAATTAATTCTAGACACCGTTTCTTCAAATTATCGAATATAATATCATCAGAATATTTTATATCCTCTCTATTGCTAATGACTTCTTCCATTAGACGCATGTTAGATAAATCAATCTGTTTGAGAATTTCTTGGTTCTTTAACATCATAGGGTGTTTGTAATCGCTTTGGTCATCAATATAGCCATCATCAATAATAATAATTCCAAAGTCATGAAGGCATTTTGATATTTTTATCAATGTAGCATGATAATCTCCAAATACAGGTCCAATAGCGCCAAGAATAATAATGTCAAAAACCGGTAACTTATTTACTTTTTCTCTAATATCTCCAACTTCAAATCTACATAGATGTTCCACTCGATATTCTTTTGCTTTATTATTTGCCTCCAAAATAAATTCAGGTATTGCGTCAATTCCATAGCATCGGAACCCAAATCGGTGTGCTACTTTTATAGAAACAGCGCCTTTTCCACAGCCTAAATCAAGAACATGTAAAAGATTACCTTTTGGAAAATGTTTCCCAATTAATTTTATGATAGTTTCAGCATCAGTACCAATCTCCCAAATGTCTTGTAAAATATACGGTAAGAAAGGAAAAAGTTCTTTATCAGAACCATCCATTGCTGTTACGACGCTTTCTTCAACAGATTTCATTTGTTAACCTCAATCTTTTAGATCCACCTCCCTCAGCCCCCGAATTGCATTACAAAGATAGATGAAGTCTGCTTGCTTCAAATCTTCAAGGAATAGAATTCTCTCCTCAACATTTGGCAATGTCTCCAACAAGTGCTGACGATAAACACCGTTCAACAATCCACATTCAATAGGTGGAGTGAAGTAGTAATCTCCTTTTCTGATGAACACATTGCTGATGCATCCTTCTGTTATTTCTTCTTTTTCATTGAGGAAAATGAAATCGGCAAGTCCTTTATCCGTCGCTTTCTGAAACCACTTATCATACGTTTTTCTGTTTGTGGTTTTGTGAAAGAGAAATCTATCTGCAGAATTCGTTCGCTCAGAAGCAATTGCGACAAAGTTCCTATTAGTTGGTTCATCCTGAACGATAGAACTTTCAAACTCAATCTCACATGAACGATTTAATAACAACCGAACTTTGTAACTTTGCAATTTCTGAAACATGAAACTTGAAACCTGAAACCTCTCCCGAATTTTTTCTTCATCAAACTTAAACTGAAAATACTCTGCTGAATCTCTGAGGCGACTGAGGTGCTTCTCAAGAAACGGAAATCCATTGTCCCACAAAACCGTCTCAATCAGTTGAAACTCCTCGAAAGGAATTGTCAGAAAATTCGCTTTCAATCTAGACTCGTTAAACTCGTTCTCTGCATTCGAATCCCACACAATACCCCCGCCCGTCCCCATACACCCCACCCTAACCCTCCCCTCAGAGGAGAGGGAACATATCTCCCTCCCCTGCAAGGGGAGGGCGGGGGTGGGGTCACACAGTACCACTGTCCGAATAGCCACATTGAACACCGCTTCTTTGTCAGGTGAAATATATCCAATTGCTCCGGTATAAATTCCTCGTGGTGTTTCTTCAAGTTCGGAAATAATTTCCATGGCGCGATGTTTCGGCGCACCGGTTACAGACCCGCTCGGAAACATTGCTTTGAATAATTCATAATAATTCACATCATCACGCAACTCCGATTCAATGTTGGAAACCATTTGAAACAACGTATCGTATTTCTCCACATCATACAGCGAAGTTGTCCGAACACTTCCCTGCTTCGATATTTTTGCCAAGTCATTTCTTAACACATCAACTATCATCACGTTCTCCGCCTGACTTTTCTTATCATTCCGAAGCCATTCGATTAATTCTTCATCTTCCTTCAATGTTCTCCCGCGCTTCACGGTTCCTTTCATCGGGCGAACGAACATTTTGTTTCCCTTTCTTCTGAAAAACAATTCCGGTGACAAACTCAGAATGGTTTGATGTTCTGTCCGGATGAAAGATGAATAACTTACTCGTTGTTTATTCTTGAGTGATTCATACAAGGCAAGTTCATCTCCATCAAAATCAAACTTCATTCTTCCTGTGAAATTGATTTGATAAACATCGCCTTCTTTGATATAGTTTTTTATACCTGCTATTTTTTTCGAGTATGATTCTAATGTTGCAACTTCACTGTGGGAGTGAATTGTGAATTGTGAATCGTGAATCGTGAATGGAGAATCCTGATTGGTTAAAAATGATTTATCAACCGGGAGGGAGCTTTGCTCCCGACCAACGTTCGGTCGGGAGTTGGAACTCCCTCCCAGAAAAATCGTTCTTGGTTTTTCATAAACTCCAAACCACGCAATCGGCACCTCGGAGTTTCCATCAAACGGAATCTCCAGAATGTGAAAGCCACATTCATAATTGAGATACCCTGCAAGATAATAACCTTGCCGAAGCGCGTATTCCATCCTCTCAAACATTGATGGAAGTTCACTGAGATTGGACGTGGAAATGAGTTCAACGGGATTGACGAAGAGAAGCGATTTCGTATTCTCCTTATCCGGTTTGACCGTTTCAAGGAGAACGAGGTTTTGTTCATTCTTTATGAGGTCATATACATCAGTTTGCAACATGAGACACTGCAAACTAAGAAAAAACTCTTTCTCTTAAAAGAAGGAAAAAAAATGCCGATGGAAACCACCGGCACTATTCAACCATTACGCTAATTACTTCAGAAGAATCAGACTCCACGTTTCTGAAAACGAACCGCTTTGCAAACGATAATAATAGACTCCGCCTGTAACTTCCGAAGCATCCCACGCTACTGAACTGTAACCAGCAACCTGAAGTCC
>JACPVN010000341.1 GCA_016191715.1 Ignavibacteriota bacterium
AAATCTTCAAGCCGGGAAAAAGCGGCGACGAATGGGAAATTGTGGATGAAACCGGAGTGATGCAAAAGTTTGGCGTTATGCCTGACAAAGTGATTGAAGTACTCGGTCTTATCGGTGATACGTCCGATAATGTACCGGGTGTTCCGGGTATCGGAGAGAAAACTGCTATCCCGCTCATTCGTGAATACGGAACAATCGAGAACTTGTTAGAGAGTGTTGAAAAGATTCCTGCAAAAGGAGTTCGGGAGAAACTGAAAAACAATCGGGAACTTGCACTTCTTTCCAAACGACTTGTCACCATCGAAACAAAAGTTCCGATTGAGGCATCTGTCAAGGATTTGAAAACCCGCCAGCATGATAATCAAAAACTTATCAAACTTCTCACCGAGTTGGAATTCAAATCACTGTTGAGGAAACTATCGAATCTGACAGTTCAGGTTCAGGAAGATGTAAGTTTTGATATTGCGGAACTTGAACAAGCAAGCATTGAAACCGATGAGCATGTTCACCATATCATCAAAACAGAAAAAGAACTTGCTCAACTTGTCAACATTCTTTCAAAGTCGAAATTGTTTGTGTTTGATACGGAAACAACATCAACCGACGCACTGAAAGCGGAACTTCTCGGAATGTCGTTCTCGGTGAAGGCGAGGGAAGCGTATTACATCCCTATTCAATTCAAAAGTCAAAATTCAAAAGGAAAAAATGATGTCGTTTTTGGCTTATTTGAACAAGTAGAAAAACAATCAGCAATCAGCAATCAGCAATCGGCAATCTCAAAGGGTTTACCGCTTGACGTTGTCTTCAAAAAACTTTCTCCAATATTTGAAAATCCAAAAATCAAAAAAGTAGGACAGAATATAAAGTATGATGCGCTTGTGCTTGCATCGCATGGAGTGAAAGTTGAGGGAGTAGAATTTGACACGATGGTGGCGAATTATGTTTTACGCCCCGACGGACAACATAATATGGACGACATGGCGACAGAACATCTTCGCTACAAAACGATTTCGTATGATGATTTGGTTGGAAAGGGAAAAGAGAGAAAAGAACTTTGGGAAGTTGAGACGGAGAAGGTTGCAACATACTCTGCTGAAGATGCTGATATTACATTTCGACTATATGAATCTCTGAAGCAAAAGTTGGAAACGCAGAAACTTCTTCAACTGTGTGATGAGGTGGAGTTTCCATTAGTTCCTGTGTTGACAGATATGGAACTTGCCGGTGTAATGCTCGATACAAAGTTTCTTTCTGATTTATCGAAAGAACTGGAACGAATGCTCGATAACCTGACGAGAGATATTTATCATGACGCGGGGGAGAAGTTTAACATTAATTCAACACAGCAACTTGGAAAAATTCTTTTTGAAAAGTTAAAACTGCCGACTGTACGGAAAACGAAGACTGGATATTCTACCGACGTTGCAGTACTTGAAACATTGCGTCATCAACATTCCATCATCGAAAAATTGTTGGAACAACGACAACTGCAAAAATTAAAGTCAACGTACGTTGATGCTCTGCCAACGTTAATCAATCCGAAAACGGGACGACTGCATACATCGTTCAATCAAACAGTGGCTACAACCGGGCGGCTTTCGAGCAGTGACCCGAACTTGCAAAACATTCCGATTCGGACCGAAATCGGACGAAGTATTCGGAAGGCGTTTATTCCGGGTAAGCATGATTGGCTTATTATTTCTGCCGATTATTCACAAATCGAGTTGCGGGTGATGGCGCATGTTTCGGGTGATGAAGGTTTGAAGGAAGCGTTCAACAATCATGAGGATATTCACGCAACGACAGCCGCGAAAGTGTTTGGCGTAAATCTCTCAGATGTTACACGGGACATGAGACGAAAAGCAAAGGAAGTTAATTTCGGAATTATGTACGGCATTGGCGCGTTTGGTTTGGCAAACAGGTTGGATATAGCACAATCTGAAGCGAAAGAAATTATTGCAAAATATTTTGAACGCTTTCCGAAAGTCCGGCAATACATTGACGCGACCATCGCTCAGGCGCGGCAAAGCGGATTTGTCTCCACGCTTCTCGGTCGCCGACGATATTTTCCCGACATCAATAATAAAAATCAAAGCATACGCGGCAACGCAGAACGTCAGGCGATAAACATGCCGATTCAGGGAACGGCGGCAGACATGATTAAACTTGCAATGATTCGTGTTCATAAGGCGATTCAAGACTCCAATCTGAAAATGCAAATGTTACTGCAAGTTCACGATGAGTTGGTGTTTGAATCTGCTCAGAACAATATCGAAGCAGGGAAGAAGTTGATTGTCAAAGGAATGAAGGAAGCGTTACCTCTTTCTGTGCCGATTGAAGTAGAAATTAAAGAGGGGAAGAATTGGTTAGAGGCGCATTAGGTTTTTGTTTAGTTGAAATTTGCTGAAGGCATTCCTTTGGGAATTGTTATTATTGAAATAAAAATCCCAATCTGAGTTTTTCGGATTGGGATTATTTTGGTTACATCGTTGCCGGAGGCGGTGGAGGTTGAGTTGGTGTTCTTCGTTTGATGAGAATTCCAAGTCCGACCGCAATTAAAAGTACGGGCCAATATGACCACATCGTATTCCACACTTCGTCACAATCAACATATCCAAATTCGGAGAGAAGAAACGCTCCACCGATTCCGATGAAGAAGACAGATGGAATGATCAAAGCCCACTCGCGCACATTACTGATAAACAGCATAAAGAAGGCAATCCCGAATATAATAAGGGATGATGGTAGAAATATGTGGTGATAATATTCAATAAATTCAAATTCATGGAGGAAGAAATATAAACTGTAGAGAAACAAGACCGTTCCCCAAAATACTTTCCCTCGCTTGTCGCGGGAAAAACCCTGTACAACGATACCAAGACCTAACACCATCACTCCTGCCCAGATCACCTGGGAGAAATCTATATCGAGAATGTCGGTTTTGATAAGTAAAAGTAACGCTCCGAAAACAATGAGCGCAATTCCAAACCACGAAAATTTATTGTTGTGCATGATGCAACCTTTACGTTGTAATAGTTGGTTTTTCTTCAGGCATGAGAAGTGTGAGGATGATATACAGCAACAATCCCCAACCGAATGATGCAAAGACGAGAATTAAATAAACAATCCGGACAATCGTCGAATCAATTCCGAGATACTTAGCAACGCCGCCACACACGCCAAATATTTTTCTGTCACGAATCGAGCGAACAAGTTCTTTCTTTGGTGTTGGAGTAAACGGAGTTTCCGTGTTGGTGGAATCAGTCATTGGTGATTGTACGTGCGAACGATTTTTCATTTCAACAAAAATCAATGCAATTCCCGCTCCGATAATTGTAAGAGGGAAGATGACTTTCCATGAAATACTCCACCAGGAAAACGCGGCGAAAATTCCGAGATTGCTGATGAGAATAAACGCACCTAATAAGATGAGCAAGATACCCCAGAAGCGGCGATGGTCGAACTTGGTTCGCGTCATTTGAGCGCCGTTGATGAATCCGATATGTTCGGGATTTGCAGGCATCACAATCATTGCGGCAATGTAGAGGAAGATTCCTGAACCTCCTGCAAGCGTAATCAGCACCCAAAGAATCCGAACTATAGTCTGGTCTATTTCAAAGTATTCAGCAATTCCGCCACACACGCCGTCAATTATTTTGTCACGGCGGGATTTATAAAGTCGTCGTGGCGATTGCGGAGTTGTATTCGGTTCCGGATTATATGGTTGGTTTTCAGTCATTGCTACAATTGCTTACGGCAAAAGAGTTGTTCATGTTGCAGTTTGATTGATGAAAAAGAGAAAGCCGAATCTCGAAAGTTTGAGAATCGGCTTTTCAAATATTCAGGAAACAGATTACACTTCCATGATTTCTTTTTCTTTGAGAACGACAAGCGAATCAATGTCTTTGATAAATTTGTCGGTGAATTTCTGTGCTTCCTGTTCGCCGCGCTTACGTTCGTCTTCAGAAAAGTGCTCATGTTGCTCCGCCTTTTTTAATTTCTCTATTCCATCACGACGGATGTTGCGAATTGAAATCTTCCCTTCTTCAGCAAATTTCTTCACAAGTTTGACAAGTTCTTTCCGTCGTTCTTCATTCAACGGGGGAATAGGGACGCGGATAATTGTCCCATCATTGATTGGATTAAAGCCGAGATTGGCAGCAAGAATAGCTTTCTCAATCGGTTGTGCCATTGTCTTTTCCCACGGTGTAATGGAGATAGTGTGGACATCGAGAAGTCCAAGATTTGCAACTTGCTTGAGCGGCATGTGCTGACCGTAATAATCAACTTTGACAGTATCAAGCAAGCCGGTATTGGCTTTCCCTGTTCGTATTTTTGAAAATTCCTGCCGAACAACTTCGACAGCCTTGTGCATTCTGTCTTCGATTTCTTTCATTATTGTTTTTATCATAGGATGCTTTCTATTTGTTCTCAAATAAGAATTATTAGAAACTTATTTACTCTTCGACCGCTTCTTCAATGATTTTACTTCCGGTGAAACGAGTGTTCCGATTTTCTTTCCTTGGATGAGATGCAATAAATTTCCCCGCTTGTTCATGTTGAACACAACAATCGGCATATCGTTCTCTTTGCAAAGTGTTATTGCTGTCAGGTCCATGATGCGAAGATTTTTTCCGTACACATCTTCATAAGAAATTTCGTGGAACATCTTTGCCTTTGGATTTTTCTCCGGGTCGGAATCATATACTCCATCAACGCGTGTCCCTTTGATGAGTATATCCGCATGAAGTTCAACAGCACGTAATGCAGCGGCTGTATCGGTCGTGAAATACGGATTACCTGTCCCTGCGCCAAAGATAACCACCCGGCATTTTTCCAAATGCCGGATTGCTCTGCGACGGATAAACGGTTCTGCAATTTCTTCCATGTTGATGGAACTCAGCAGGCGTGTGAAGACTCCGTGATGTTCAAGTGCACTTTGCAACGCCAAGCCGTTGATAATCGTAGCCAACATTCCCATGTGGTCGCCGGTAACTTTATCAACACCGTCGGAAGAATTTTCAACTCCTCGATAAATATTCCCGCCGCCTATGACGATGCCGATTTCAACACCGAGTTCTCGGATACTATGAATCTCTTCGGCGTACCATGTCAGCATGGTTGAATCAATGCCGAAGTCTTTGTTTCCCATCAACGCTTCACCGCTGACCTTGAGAAGAATGCGTTTGTATTTTGGTCTCGTATTCATACTTCAACTCTATACAAAAAAGGTCTCTTTGAATTGAGACCTTCATCTTTTACTGACTTGTTTCGCCTAAATGA
>JACPVN010000342.1 GCA_016191715.1 Ignavibacteriota bacterium
TGCTGACGGAAAGTATTTGGGAAAATACCGGAAGCATCACATTCCGCAAGTCGAGCCGGGATTTTGGGAGAAGTTTTATTTCAAGCCGGGCAATTTAGGTTTTCCTGTGTTCAAAACGGCGTACGCTGATGTGGGGGTGTATATTTGCTATGACCGGCATTTTCCTGAAGGCGCACGTATCCTCGGTTTGAACGGAGCGGAGATTGTCTTCAATCCCTCGGCAACCGTTGCGGGTCTTTCTGAATACTTGTGGAAACTTGAACAACCAGCGCACGCGGTTGCTAACGGATATTTTGTCGGTGCGATTAATCGTGTCGGATTTGAAGCACCATGGAATATTGGTGAGTTTTACGGACAGAGTTATTTCTGTACGCCGCGCGGAAAAATTATTGCCGAAGCGCCGCGTGATAAAGATTTCCTCGTTGTTGCTGATTTGAATCTGGATGAGATTCAGGAAGTGAGAGAAACGTGGCAATTCTTCCGTGACAGACGACCGGAAGAGTATGGAGCGATAAGCGCAGTTGAGAGATGATGTGAGAAATGGGATATGCGATATGAGCGTTGTTGAACTGGTCACAATTTGTGACCGGTCCTTAAGAAGATGAAAAAATTCATTGCAACGCGGAAAAAGGTTATCACAATCTGTGATAACCTTACGTTGCAACCGAACAGTTGAGTTTTCAAATAAACATTCCAACACCTATAACCTAAGAAAATGAACAACACAGATTTTACCAATTTATCCGTCTCCGAAATAACTGCAAAATACACCTACGGCACATGGCGTTTTCAAAAAGGATGGAAGCCGCTTCATGTTGTGGATGGTGAAGGTTGCTATTTTATTGATGCGAACGGAAAACGCTATCTCGATTTTTCTGGGCAGTTGATGTGCTTACATCTCGGCTACAAAAACGAAGCAATGATTCGCTCGATTGAAGAACAAGCGCGGAAACTTTCGTTCATCGGTCCCGGCTTTGCGACAGACGTTCGGGTTGAATTGACGAAACTTTTATTAGAAGTTCTGCCGGAAGGATTGGAGAAATTTTTCTTTGCAACCTCCGGAACGGAGGCGAACGAAGCGGCATTTAAGATTGCAAGAATGTACACCAGCAAAACAAAGATTATCGCACGCTATCGTTCGTATCATGGTTCGACGATGGGTTCGATTGCGGCGACAAGCGACCCGCGCCGTTGGGCGATGGAACCGGCAGGGAAAATACCGGGAGTAATTTTTGCTCCGGAAGTAAATTGTTATCGTTGTCCCCTCAAGCATCATTATCCCGAATGTGAAATTGCTTGTGTTGAGTATATCGAACACATGATTGAACACGAAAGCGATGTTGCGGCAGTTCTTATTGAACCGATTGTCGGGACAAACGGAATTCTGATTCCCCCGAAAGAGTACATGCCGCGGCTTCGTCAGATATGCGACAAGCATAATGTCCTTCTCATCGCCGATGAAGTAATGACCGGATGGGGAAGAACTGGTGCGTGGTTTGCACTCGACCATTGGAACGTGAAGCCGGATATTCTCACGACGGCAAAAGGAATTACCGCCGCGTATGTCCCGCTCGGACTTTGTGCGACAACGAAAAAGATTGCCGACTACTTCGATGACCATTATTTCTCGCACGGGCACACGTACGAAGCGCACCCGTTAACGTTGGCTCCGGCAGTTGCCGCCATCAATGAATACAAACGACTCAATCTCATTGAGCGTACAAACGAAATGGGAGCTTATATGAAAATCAAATTAGAAGAGCTCAAAGCCAAACATAAATCCGTTGGTGATGTTCGGGGTATCGGTTTGTTCTGGGCGGTGGAGCTTGTGAAAAATCAAACAACGAAAGAGCCATTCAATACCTACAAAGATAAAGTAAGCGGAACTCCGTTACTCGTTGATAAAGTAGCGGCTGAGATGATGAAGAACGGCGTGTTCATCCAAGCTTGGGTCAGTCACTTCGTGATTGCGCCGCCTTTGATTGTGAGTAAAGAAGAGATAAATATAGGTGTAAAAGCGTTGGATGACGCGTTAAAGATAGCAGATGAACTCTGTAGATGAGATAGTATATAGATTGCAAAAGATAAGAGAATTGCAAATAGGCTTATTTTTTGTGATACTGAAACAAGGAATGTTCAGAACGTATTGTAAATTTACACTGCAACTAAAATTTCTTAACAAATTAATCATTATCATTAAAGTGAGATAAAATATGAAAAACTACTTACTTATTTTTGTTCTTTTTTTGTGCTGTGTGTTGCCAGTCAACGCTCAAGTAACAAATTTAATCGTCAGCGGCTCCGATACAAATTTTACATTTGTCACCGGCGGTGCAATTGGTTGGCAATATAATGTTTCACCCAACGGTGCCACGGCTACAGTTGAATTATGGTTAGATGTTAATAATAACAATAGCATTGATACCGCCATTGATAAAAATCGCTTTACCTTTACGCAAACTGACGGCGTGAGTAATGGTAATGATGGTCCAGGCGACGACGATGGTACACAAGACGGAACGGTCAGTTTCTCTCAATCGAGCGGTATCGGAATTGCACCGGGAAAGTATGTCTTTAGAGTAACACAAGGCGGAGCTTCGTTAAGTGTAAAAGGTACTATCACACATTTATCTTCTCCAGCCCACACAGTTTCCGGGACTGTTACGCCACCTTCCGGGAAAAGCGCGGCAAATATTTTTATGCAAATTCGACCAAGCGGCGAAGGTGATGATAAACCATTCTGGGAAGCTGTTACTGATGGGAGTGGAAATTTTGCTATCGAAATGGATGCCGATACAACAGGAAATCCCTGGAAATTAAGGTTAGCAGATAATTACAATCCTTTTCCCGGTTCAGTTGTTTCACCAGCAGAGTATTCTTTCGATATGATTGGAAATCCAAATGGATATACGTTTTCTTTTGGTTCTGCCGCCGCAAAAGTTGTTGGATATGTCAGAGATGATGACGGTAATTTTTTGACAAATTATAATGTATGGATGAACAGAAATAATTCTAGTTTTAATGCCAATGTAAATACAAACGGTTCAGGGTATTTCGAAATTGGATTATCTGCGGGCGACCTCTCAAACGATGATTTTACACTTGGAACAAACTTCAATAGCAACGAACCTACACATACGCACTTAGCCGCAAGTGTAACAATCAATGGAATTCAAAGCACCGATAGTCTTTACTATACTCTTGTTCCTTATAAAGTTAATTCTACTATTCAGGGACAGGTTCGAGTCAATGGAAATCCTCCCGGGTTCCCGATTGAAATTTCCGGTAGTATTCAAGATTCGGCATGGACTGCAACTTGGGCAGATTCAACGACGGGAAACTTCTCGCTTGAAGTTTCTAATAAACTGTACAATTATAATCTTTATGCAAACAATTTACCAAACAATTATTTTGTCAACGGTGTTACTGCTCATCCCGGAGAAACCGGAGTGATAATCAATATCACGGTTACTGAAGTCTCCGAACGTGAATCAGGAATTCCATTATCGTATTCGTTAGGGCAGAACTATCCCAACCCGTTCAATCCCACTACTTCGATTGACTATGACATCACCAATGCAGGCTATGTTCAATTATCTCTCTATAATATTTTAGGAGAAGAAGTATTGAATGTGGTCAATCAGGAGCAATCTGCAGGAAAATATAGAGCAACAATAGATGCTTCGTCGCTTTCAAGCGGGATGTATTTCTACAAACTTCAGGCAGGACAATTTTCAAGCACAAAAAAAATGATTTTGATGAAATAAAATTTATATTCAATACAAGGTTCGAGGTTTGTAGTTTCTAAACAAATCTCGAACCTTTTATATTTCAAAACGAAAAAAAATGAAGATGAAATGTAAACAGTAAATATTAAGGAAAGTTATGGATAAAAGAATAATAGTAAATCCGAATATTTGTCATGGGAAACCTGTTATCAAAGGAACAAGAGTGATGGTTTCTGATGTACTGAATTTACTGGAAGCAGGTAAGTCGTTTGATGAGATTGTTACGCAGTACTTTCCATCAATTACCAAAGAGGACATTGCAGCGTGCATTCATTTAGCAAACGAGATTGTTCAAAATGAAGATATTCAAGTAGTTGCCGCCTAATGATACAATTTTTATCAGATGAATGTACTTACTTTTCAACGGTTGAACTACTACGTCAACACGGGCATGAAGTGGTTACGCTGAATGAATTAGGTCTATTACAATCTGATGATTTAGTTGTCATCGAAGAAGCACAAAAGCAGAATAGAATTTTGGTAACTCGTGATAAAGATTTTTCAAACATACTCAACTATCCTCCCAAAAAATATCAAGGAATAATAGTTCTCAGAATGGATGCTCAAGATGAAGACAACGTGCATAGCGTTTTTCTACAATCCATTGTAAATAAAACACAGGAAGATTTTGTAGGGAAACTCTATGTGATTAACAAAGATAAAGTGAGGATCGAATCTTGAAGTTCAAATCAATTTTCAATCGTGGATTGAATCTCCGTTAAGTTATTTCAATTCTACGAATACAAGATTAAAATAACAAACCGAATAAGAAATAAAATAATATGAGTAATGTACTAACAGTAAAAAACTACATCAACGGAACATGGGTTGAATCAGCGAGCGGAAAAACTGTTCCGAATGTCAATCCGGCAAACACGAACGAGATACTTTGCAACACTCCGCTCTCAACGCGTGAAGAAGCGAAGGCGGCAATTGCCGCGGCAAAAGAAGCATTCCCGAAATGGAAAGCAACTCCCGCGCCTGTGCGTGGCAAACTGATGTTCAAAGCAATGAACTTATTGCAGGAACATCTTGAAGATGTTGCAACCGCTCTTACAAAAGAAGAAGGGAAAATTCTTCGCGAAGCGAAAGGAGAAATTCAACGTGCTCTTAACATTATGGAGTTTACCGCCGGACATGGAAGACGACTTAATGGCGAGACAATTCCATCAGAGTTGCCAAACACGTTCATCTATACCGTTCGTCAGCCGATTGGTGTCGTTGGATTAGTAACGCCGTGGAATTTTCCTGTTGCTATTCCGATTTGGAAAATCGCCCCGGCATTGGTTGCAGGAAACACAGTCGTTTTCAAACCGGCAACACTTACTCCGTTAACTGCGGTGAAAATTTGTGAGATATTTGAACAAGCCGGTTTCCCTCCCGGAGTTCTTAATATGGTGATTGGTAGCGGCGGAATTATTGGCGATGAAATTGTCAATCATCCCGACGTGCATGGGATTTCGTTCACCGGCTCGAATGATGTCGGATGCGCATTGTATTCGCAGGCATCACGTCGCGGCGTTCGTGTACAATGCGAGATGGGGGGGAAAAATCCTCTTGTTATTATGAGCGATGCTGATTTGCCTCTTGCAGTCGAAGGTGCGGTTCTTGGAGCGTTCGGTTCGACGGGACAGCGATGTACGGCGGCAAGCAGAGTGATTGTTGAAGAATCAATTGTTGACAAGTTCACCGAGATGATGCTTACCCGATTAGAAAAATTCAAAATTGGTGATGGAATGGATTCATCGGTGGACATGGGTCCGTCGGTTGATGAAGGACAAATGAATACCGTGCTGAGTTACATCGAAATAGGTAAATCGGAAGGTGCGAAGATGCTCAAAGGCGGCAAGCGATTGACCGACGGTGCGTTTGCAAAAGGATTTTTTGTTGAGCCGACAATTTTTAGTAATGTTACACCGAACATGAGAATCGCGCAGGAAGAAATATTCGGTCCGGTACTTTCCATCATCAAAGCAAAAGATTTTGATGAAGCGCTTGAGATTGCTAACGGTGTAAAGTTTGGTTTATCTGCATCACTCTATTCAAATGATAATTCAAAAATCATGCGATTTGTCGAACACTCGGAAGTCGGGAAAGTTCACATCAACTCCTCAACAATTGGTGGCGAAGCGCAAGCTCCGTTCGGTGGAACAAAAGCAACCGGTATTGGTCCACGCGAGTGCGGAACAGAAGTGTTCAACTTCTACACAGAAGTGAAAACCGTGTATAATGATTTTACCGGGAAGAAACGAGAGTCCAACATCTATTGATTTGAGATATGGGATATGGGAAGTGTATTAATGTTTTGACTCAAATCCCTTATCTCACATCGCATATCCATCATAAAGGATTTGTTCATTATGAAAAGTGAAAACATTGCACCTAAGTTAAATCCGAAACAATACGAAGAAAACTTCGCCGAACTCCATCCTGCGTTTACTCAGAATCAGGCAGTGACGGAAGCGAATCGCTGTTTGTATTGTTACGACTCGCCTTGCATGAAGGCGTGTCCGACACACATTGATATTTCCACGTTCATCAAAAAAATCGCAACGGGAAATGTGAAAGGCTCGGCAAAGACAATTCTTGAATCGAACTGGATTGCACTGACGTGCGCGAAGGCGTGTCCCGTTTCCGAGTTGTGTGAAGGAGCGTGTGTGTATAACGAACGCGGAGAGAAGCCAATTGAAATCGGTCGTTTGCAACGTTATGCACTTGATAAATATTTTGAGACGGGAATGCCGGCATTGTTTACTCCCGCGCCAAAGAATGGAAAGTCTGTTGGAGTGATTGGCGCCGGTCCTGCGGGACTTGCCTGCGCCGCGGAACTTGCATTATCGGGTTATGACGTTACTATTTATGAAGGAAAAACACAGGCAGGCGGGTTGAGTAATTTCGGAATTGCACCGTACAAGATGAAGTTTCAGGACAGTTTGAATGAAATAAAACTCATTGAAAGTTTTGGCGTAAAGATTCTGACGGGAGTGTGGGTTGGGAAAGATATTTCGTTTGGTGAGCTTGAACAGAAACACGATGCGATGTTTCTTGGAATGGGGTTGGGAAGCGCAACCAAACTGAATATTCCCGGCGAAGACTTGAATGGCGTTGTTGATGCAAATGATTTTATTGAAAAAGTAACTCGAAGAGAATGGACTGCGGTTGATGTCGGGAAGAAAGTTGTGGTGATCGGCGGCGGTAACACGGCAATTGATGCGGCAACAGAAACAAAGCGTTTAGGCGCAAAGAAAGTGACAATTCTCTATCGCCGCGGAATGATGGAAATGCCCGCGTACACATTCGAGCAGGAGCTTGCAAAACTTGATGATATCCATTTTCATTTTCTGGCTACTCCGAAACGTATTCTTGGAAATGCTTCTGTCGAGTCAATTGAGTGTTTGAGAATGAAA
>JACPVN010000337.1 GCA_016191715.1 Ignavibacteriota bacterium
GTTATAGGATAGTTCTAATAATGAATAATGAACACCGAATGTCGCCCGCCTGCCAAAGTGTAGCGGCGGGCAGGAATTACGAAGTGGAAATTTACTTCAAAATTCATAATTCCTTATTCGATATTCGATATTGTTTTGTATTTTTAGAACCGCCCTTATGATAACAATCCTCCTTGCTGACGACCATCCTTTGTTCCGAAAGGGACTCAGGGAAGTTATTGAAGAACAACCGGGCTTGAATATCATCAAGGAAACAGGTGATGGTAGCGAGGCGTTGCAGTTGCTTGAAACAATGAAACCGAACATCGCCATCCTCGATATAGAAATGCCGGGAATGAACGGGCTTGATGTCGCGTTGAAAATCCAACAGCGACAACTTCCGGTGGATATTATTATGCTGACGATGCACGACAAGGAATCGTTTTTCAACAGCGCGATGGATGCGGGAGCGATGGGATACGTCTTGAAGAACAGCGCCGTTTCTGATATTCTCGATTGCGTTCAGAGTGTTCATGTCGGAAAGTATTATATCAGTCCTTCCATCTCTTCCTACCTGATGAACCGCGCGAAGCGGTCGAAGACTTCACAAACTAACGGATTGAATCAACTCACCGATATGGAGAGAACCATCATGCGGCACGTTGCTGATGGAAAATCAACCAAAGATATTGCCGGGCGATTATGCATTTCAACTAAAACTGTCGAAACACACCGGCACAACATCTGCACAAAACTCGATATTCACGGAACGAACGCACTTCTCCGGTTCGCTCTCGAACACGCCTCGCAGTTGTAACATAGTTTCCTGCCAACGAAACTGTCCGAGAAATCCACACAGGCGCTAACCTTGCGAAGGTTTCCCGTTTCGATATGCCAATACAGTTCAATGAGTATCGAACTGTTTAATGGCTTTAACCTTCGCAAGGTTTTGGAGTTTCCTGTTAGTGTTATCGGTCTTCAGCATCAAGCATCAAGGAACAAGCATCAAGCATCAAGGATCAAGCATCAAGCATCGAGTATCAAGCATCGAGTATCAAGCATCGAGAATAAAGCATCCGGCATCCAATCTCTATCCCCAAATTTCCTTCAAAATCTAATCCCTTTCCTCTATTCTCAAGCGTTTTTGAATTGAGTACATGCCTTCATGGAGACAAAATCAATGTCTTCATGGATTGAAACGCATCTTCTTTTTCTGTTTATTGGCAACGTCAAAATAGCTATGAACAGAACGTAATAAAATTCTCAGTGCGGATAATGATTGTAGATGATAATGCAAAGATTCGCTCCGTCATCCGTGATACGGTGGCGGAAGAAGGGGATGAAGTGTTTGAATATGAAAACGGTTTGCAGGCAGTCGCGGCGTACGGCAGTGTGCGACCGGATTGGGTAATGATGGATTTACTCATGAACGAAATGGATGGTTTGTCAGCCACGAAACGAATCAGGGAATCGTTTCCCGACGCGCAAATCCTTATCGTCACGAATTATGATGGTATCCCGTTCCGCACGGAAGCATACAGCTACGGAGTGAAAGCGTACGTGCTGAAAGAAGATATTGCCATGCTTCCTTCATTGATGAAAGGTGTGCCGGATATTCACCATGAAAATAAAACAACAAAAACTGCATCGTATTCTGAAAATCACCAATGCAATGAATCACCATCTAACATAAGTATGTTAAAATTTTTTTGAGTCTGTCATTGCGAATCCCGTCCAAAGTTTATCAGGACGGGATGAAGTCCCAAAGGGATGGTGCAAGCACTCACAATCTCCTGATTGGTTGTAAACAGCGTCGGGGGATTGCTTCACCCCGATAAATCGGGGATTCGCAATGACTCCAGATCTACAAAGAGTGTTACAAAATTTTTACAAACAATTTATTAACAATAACAAGAAAGGAAATCTGTCATGAAGCAGATTACAACGTTACTATTATTCATCATCATTCTTTGTGTGAGCGTACAAAGCGTGTTTGCACAAAATGTTACCACGTCGGTTCAGGGCGTTCTGCGCGATCCGCAAGGTCGTTCAGTTGATGACGGAACGTATGAACTGTTGTTCAAACTCTACACGCAAGCCACCGGCGGCACAGCCATGTGGGAAGAAACGCAATCGAACGTTGCTGTTTCTCATGGTGTGTTCTCCGTGAAGTTAGGAGCCATCAATCCCATCTCGAATCTCAGCGCAACACAAACCTATTATCTCGGCGTTACGGCTCCGGGCGCGGGCGAGTTATTGCCGCGTGTGGAACTGACGAAAACATTCGCCGCAAACACCGCGGCTTCTGTAACCGGAATAAGCAATGTCGTTCCATCAGAGGGGAATGTCGGTATCGGTACAACCACACCCGTTTCCAAATTGGAAGTGACGGGGGATGTAAAGATTAGTTCAGGCGGCAAACTCTATTTCCCCGATAATACATTTCTTGCAAGCGCGCAAAGCGGAACGGCTGAGCAAGTAACAACCTCCGGCGATGCTAATGTTTTTGCCGATAACGATAACAATGGAAGCGGCAGTATCATTTTGAAAACCGGCGCATCAGAAAGAGCGCGTATCACAAATAGCGGTAACATCGGAATTGGAATAAATAATCCGTCAGCGCTGGTGGAGCTGTTTACGAACACGGGCGACCGAAAGATGCTTCAGATTGACGAGCCCGGGTTCAACAATTATGGAATGGTTTTCAGGTACAACGTTGACGGAGTCCTGAAATTAAACACGATAAACGCTGGCATTGAAAATACCTCTCAGCCAGCAATGGCTTGGAACAGGGGAACCGGCAA
>JACPVN010000338.1 GCA_016191715.1 Ignavibacteriota bacterium
CGTTGCGGAAACGGAATTTCAATTCCTTCTTTCGCAAATGCAGTGTAGATTTCTTCCCGTATTTTTGCTTCTGTGGGAACTTCCCGCAGGCAAACTTGAACAAGGTGAAGAACCTCTTGCATGCGTACAAAGAGAACTTGAAGAAGAATCAGGGTACTCTGCTTCTGAATGGAAAAAGTTAACTTCCATCTACACAACTCCCGGCTTCTGCAATGAACTGCTTCATCTTTATCTTGCAACAAACTTAGCCAAACTACCTGACGGCAAAAGACTTGAAGAAGGCGAACAAACAATGACGATGGAAATTGTTCCCTTCTCCGATGCGCTTTCAATGATTGAACGAGGCGAGATTGTTGACGCAAAGACTATCATTGCTATTCTGCTTGGTGAACGAATGTTGCGACATGAGATGTGAAATATGAGATACGAGATGTGAGATATGAGATATGAGTCTTTTTTTTGTTTGTTTCGCTTCTCTCTAAATATTCTTATCACAAATCGCACATCGCATATCCTTCATCCGCCGAAGGCGGACAAGTATCACACATCTCTTACCTTGAAGCCAGAAACTCAAAACAGAATTATTTTTTGAGAATCTCCACATTCTTTCCTACATTCACAACACGATGTTGAAGAAGAATACTTTGTACACTCCGTTCCGTCAGGACTTGTTTTGGGATGTTGACCCCAAGGCGATTGATGCCAATAAACACGCACGATACATCATCGAACGTATTCTTGACTTCGGTTCAATACCGGATATTCAATGGATGTGGAAAACATACCAACGCAAAACAATTCGTAATGTCGTTCGCACGTCACGCGTTCTTCATAAGAGGACTCGACCACTCTGGCTATTATTAACAAACGAACACAAATGAATTGGCACGCTGAACTTCTTCCTGATGCCACAGCAAAGTGTTTCAGATATCTTCGCACAAAAGAATGGCTCAAACATTCGCGTTGGTATCTCGCCGGAGGTACAGCGCTTGCACTACAAGTCGGACATCGAACTTCGATTGACCTCGATTTCTTCAATCCAGTTAAGAATTTTTCGTCGCTTAGGTTGAATGAGCATTTCCCGGAAAAGCATTGGGAAGCAACTACGCTTGAGGAGGGTACAGTTTACGGTAAACTGTTTAATTGTAAAGTGAGTTTCATCGCTTATCCCTATTTTGTTCCCCGATATCCATTCTTACTTTACAAAGGCGTTCGGGTTCTTGATGCCCGCGATATCGCTATCATGAAAATTGTCGCCATTAGTCAACGGGGAAAAAAGCGTGACTTCATAGACCTCTACTGGTGCTGTACAAATTTGGTTTCTCTTGAAACTCTCATCGAACAGACACCACAGCAATATCCACACGGAGTGTCATCGGTGCATCACATTCTTAAGAGTCTCACATATTTTGAAGATGCTGAAAACGATCCGATGCCAAAACTAAACTTCAAAAGTAATTGGAACGGAATAAATAAATTTTTCCAAGAGGAAGTTCGGAATATTTCAAAACGCCTCTTTCGTCTCTGATAAAGTGAAATGTTATCTGTTAATTGTTATCCGAATTCTAAGTCTGAAATCCCTGATCCCTAATCTGTCATTGGTCAATTGTCATTAGTCCAAACTGAAATAATCTCACATCCCAAATCTCAAATCCAAGTGTATGTTCAACCCAACTGAATTAATCCGTAAAAAACGCGACGGTGGAAAACCCTCCCGAGAAGAATTAGAATTTCTTATCAAAGGATATTTGGATGGTACGATTCCTGAGTATCAAATGTCTGCATTTTTGATGGCAGTGTTTTTTCGGAGGATGGATTTTGAAGAAACGTCGGTTTTTACCGACGTGATGCTTCACTCCGGTGTTGTTGTTGATTTGTCTTCGATTCCCGGAATAAAAGTTGACAAACATTCAACAGGCGGAGTTGGTGACAAGGTTTCGATTATACTCGCTCCAATGGTTGCGGCGTGCGGCGTTCCGGTTCCGATGATTTCCGGTCGAGGACTTGGACATACGGGCGGCACCCTCGATAAACTCGAATCAATTCCCGGCTTCCGGACAAATCTTTCGCTTGAAGAATACAAACGAGTGATTGCTGAAGTCGGTGTGGTGATGATTGGTCAAACAAAAGAAATCGCTCCGGCGGATAAACTGATGTATGCATTGCGTGATGTTACAGGAACCGTGGAATCAATCCCGCTTATTTCTGGAAGCATTATGAGCAAGAAACTTGCAGAAGGAATTGATGCGCTCGTGCTTGATATAAAAACCGGTCGCGGCGCATTCATGCAAAAGCAGGAAGATGCCTTTGAGCTTGCACAAAATCTTATAGCCATCGGAACAAATTTCGGGAAAACAACAATTGGTTTTCTTACCGACATGAATCAGCCGCTCGGACTCGCCGCAGGCAACTGGCTTGAAATTGTCGAGTGCATTGATTGTCTTCGGGGAAAACATATTCCCGACTTAATGGAAGTAACATACGTGTTAGGTGGAGCGATGGTGATGCTTGGTGGAAAATCGAAAACAATTCAAGAGGGAATTGAACAATGCAAAGAAGTCATTCACAACAGAAAAGCATTCGACAAATTCGTCGAGATGGTGAAGCGACATGAAGGAAATATATTCTATATCATGAATCCTGAATCATACCCTCAAAGCAAATTCAATATCGAAATCAAATCAAATCAAACAGGATATATCTCCGGTATTGACGCTTTAGAAATCGGACATACTTGCATCCAACTCGGTGCAGGACGAATGAAAGTTGATGACGTGATTGACCCGAATGCAGGTGTAATCTTCAAAAAGAAAATCGGGGACAAAGTCAACACCGGCGAAACACTTGCAACGATGTTTACTGATGTAGAAAGAGTCGTACAGGAGTCAGCGAATCGAGTAGTCAATGCATTTACTTTTTCTGAAACACCCGTCCAATCCCCGACTTTGATTCATGCTTTGATTGATAAAGATGGTGTTCATGAATGGAAAACCGCAGTTTGATGTTTTCAAAAAATTGATTATTTTTGCACGCACTTTTTTAACAACCATCAGTAATTTGTTCTACTAGGAATTATCAATGCCCGTTCTCACGTTAGTCAATGAAGATAAAACAATCGAAGTCGCTGAAGGTGAAAACCTTCGTCAGGTACTTTTAAAAAACGGAATCTCACCGTACAAAGGAATCGAAAAAGCACTCAACTGTTTCGGCAATGGACTCTGCGGAACATGCAGAGTTGAAATCGTTGATGGAAAAAATGCTCCTTCCCTTTCCCCTCAAGATGAATTGATGCTCGCTGGTTTGTTGCCATTCTATGCGCGCAAAGTCGGAAAACATGTCCGGCTCTCCTGCAAAACAAAAATTACTAAAGATTTAGAAATCAAAACGTATCCTCCAGTTGAAATGGATAAACAACTGACAAAAGAACGCTTAACACTAACAGCGATTTGGTCTTTATTTGGCGGAGTATTTTTGTTTGTTGTTACTCGGATGTTGATTGAAATAGCGACCGGGAGATAATTTTCAAATCCGTCAGATAAATCTGACGGCAATGGTTAACAACAAA
>JACPVN010000339.1 GCA_016191715.1 Ignavibacteriota bacterium
CAATTTCTGTCCATCATCGGTGTTAATAACGACGGTGGGAGTCAATGTCCTGTCACGAGTATCAATTACGACCTTTTGAATATGTCCGGTCTGTTCATCAGGTTCTTCCCGGAATGTTACATTTTCTTTCAAATCCTGATATTTGATGACACCGGCATGTTCAGTGATAATGACCGCGTTGTATGGGTCCCATTCGTAAATCAATTCACCCTTTTTAATATGGGCGCCATCTACTGCAATCATTGTTGAACCGTAAGGGACATCATACTTTGTGAGAATTCTATTGTCCGGATCCAAAATGTTTATAATACCGCTTCGACCAATCACGATATGCTTTCCATCGCCATCTTCCTGACGAAGTGCTTTGATACCTTCATACTTTACGGTGCCATCGAACTTCGACACGATTTGTGATTGAGCCGCTATCAAACTCGCTGTTCCGCCTGTGTGGAATGTTCTGAGAGTTAACTGGGTTCCGGGTTCACCAATAGATTGGGCGGCAATAATTCCGACTGCTGTACCCATTTCGACCAACGATGCATTTGTCAAATCTCTGCCATAGCACTTTGCACAAACACCCCGTGGCGCTTCACAAGTTAATACTGAACGAATTTCAACCGATTCAATTGAAGTTTCTGAAATTGCTACAGATTTTTCTTCATCAATATCTTCACCCGATCGGACTAATACTTTTCCGGTTATCGGGTCAACGACATCGTGAACGGAAACCCTTCCAAGAATGCGTTCTGCAAGTGGTTCCTTTACATCCTCTCCTTCTTTCAATGCGCTTGTAGAGACTCCACGAATGGTTCCACAATCATTCATTGCAATAATACAATCCTGAGAGACGTCAACCAAACGTCGGGTTAAGTATCCTGCGTCAGCAGTTTTCAGTGCAGTATCAGCCAACCCTTTACGGGCGCCGTGTGTCGAAATGAAGTATTCAAGAATTGATAATCCTTCACGAAAATTTGCAATAATAGGATTTTCAATCAACTCACCTGTAGCTCCGGACATACTCTTTTGTGGCTTAGCCATCAAACCGCGCATACCCGCTAACTGACGGACTTGTTCCTTGGATCCACGTGCGCCTGAATCAACCATCATGTATAATGAGTTGAACCCGTTTCGATCGTGTTGTATATGATCAAACAGCCGTTCCGCTACTCTGTTCGTAGCGCGAGTCCAAATGTCAATCACTTTATTATATCGTTCACCATTCGTGATGAATCCGCGCATATACTGATTTTCTACTTTGCTGACATCAGCATTTGCCTTTGAGACAACCTCTTCCTTCTCTTTTGGAATAACAACGTCGGCAATGCTTACAGACAAGCCGCCTTTTGTTGCATACGTAAATCCGATTTCTTTAATGTCATCAAGAAATGCCGCTGTCCGATAATTTCCACACGTTCTGAAGACTTCATGAACGAGTGAAATTACGCGCTTCTTGTTCAGCAATTCATTAATATAACCGAGTTCCAACGGGACAATACTATTGAAAATAATTCTGCCGGTTGTTGTATCAACTAATTTCCCATCAATACGGACTTTTATTTTCGCATGTAATCCAATCTTGCCACCATTGTAAGCAATAGTAACTTCAGCAGGCGATGAAAATACTTTTCCCTCGCCTACATCACCCGGCTTTGATTTTGTTAAATAGTAACAACCTAACACCTGGTCTTGCGTCGGGTGCACTATCGGTGAACCATTTGAAGGAGAAAGTATATTATGACTCGAAAGCATCAACACACGCGCTTCAAGTTGCGCATCGTATGAGAGCGGAACGTGAACAGCCATCTGGTCGCCATCGAAGTCGGCATTAAACGCGGTACACACCATCGGATGAATTCGAATAGCACGACCTTCAACAAGCACAGGTTGAAATGCCTGAATTCCAAGCCGGTGAAGGGTTGGTGCGCGGTTAAGAATTACCGGGTGTCCATCAATAATTCTTTCGAGAATTTCATAGACGTCCTGAGTTTTCTTTTCAACAAGTTTTTTCGCGCTCTTCACTGTCTTCACAAGACCGCGTTCAATTAACTTCCGGATGATAAATGGTTTGAATAATTCAACAGCCATTTCTTTCGGAAGTCCGCACTCGTGCAATTTCAATTCAGGTCCGACGACGATAACCGAACGACCGGAATAATCAACACGCTTTCCGAGCAAGTTCTGGCGGAATCGTCCCTGCTTTCCCTTCAGCATATCTGACAAGGATTTTAATGTATGATTGTTGTCGGAACGAACAGCATTGATGCGGCGAGAATTATCAAACAACGCATCAACAGATTCCTGCAACATACGCTTTTCATTTCGGAGAATAACTTCCGGTGCTTTTATTTCAATCAAACGGCGAAGACGGTTGTTTCGAATGATAACACGTCGGTACAAATCATTCAAATCGGAAGTCGCGAATCTTCCGCCCTCGAGTGGAACAAGCGGTCGTAATTCCGGGGGAATCACGGGAATGATATCCATCACCATCCATTCGGGTTTATTCGGATGCAATTCATCCTGATTTCGGAATGCTTCGATAACGCGAAGACGTTTAAGGGTTTCCATTTTTTTCTGTTGCGAGGTTTCTTCTTTGAGACTCTCTCTCAACTCAACACTCAACACATCAGGGTCAATCCGTCGCAACAGTTCTTTGATAGCTTCGCCGCCGATTCGAGCGATGAATTTCTTCGGATCATCGTTTTCCAATTCCTGGTTTTTTTCAGGTAGTGAATCAATAACTTGATAGTATTGGTCTTCAGAAAGAAGATTCATCTTCTGTAATCCGCTCACGCCGGGTTGAATGACAACGTAGGATTCATAGTAAATAATTTTTTCCAAATCCTTGTTCGTAATACCGAGCATGGCGGCAATCTTTGATGGTAACGAGCGGAAATACCAAATATGAACAATCGGAACAGCAAGCCCAATGTGTCCCATGCGCTCACGGCGAACGTTCTTTTGCGTAACTTCAACTCCGCAACGGTCGCAGACAATGCCTTTATAGCGGATACGTTTATATTTTCCGCAATGACATTCCCAATCGCGCACCGGACCAAAAATTTTCTCACAGAACAATCCATCCTTCTCCGGACGGAATGAACGGTAATTTATCGTTTCCGGCTTTGTAACTTCTCCGTGGGAACGCGACAAGATAAGGTCAGATGACGCAAGCGAAATCTTGATCTTCGTAAAATTCTTTTTCACAATCGGTTCGTTTTGCATAAACGACATATCAGTTCTCCATGTTTAAGCTATTAATTTTCTGTAATCGGGAATTCAAGTTATTCTACTTTCCCATCTAAGCCCAATCCCATCAATTCGCGCACAAGAACATTGAATGATTCCGGCACATTTGGCTCTGGCAGGTTTTCACCTTTAACAATACATTCGTACAACTTCGCACGACCGGGGACGTCGTCGCTCTTCACTGTCAGGATTTCCTGAAGGACGTTGGCGGCGCCGTATGCTTCAAGCGCCCACACTTCCATTTCTCCGAAACGCTGACCGCCGAACTGTGCTTTTCCACCGAGCGGTTGTTGTGTGATAAGTGAGTACGGTCCGATGGAACGTGCGTGAATTTTATCATCAACAAGATGCGAGAGTTTCATCATGTAGATGCA
>JACPVN010000340.1 GCA_016191715.1 Ignavibacteriota bacterium
AAGAAATTCACACACTATCGTATCGAACCGACAGACTCAACAAAAATTGGTTTGAATATGATGATGTCGGTTTTTGAGGACCGCACAGGATTACTCTGGCTGGGAACGTGGGATAAGGGTGTGGTATGCTTCAATCGTGAACGTGAATCGTATCAGGTATTTCCTTCCTCGCTCGGGGTAAAAAGACCTTCCTTTGAGGATTCGATGGGAAATATTTATTCTGCGGAAAATTACCAAATAGTGAAATACAAACGAGGCACGGGCATTATATCAAGCAAGCAATTATCATTCGGGACAATTCTCTGCCTGTTGTCCGATAGTGATGGTTCGTTTTGGGCAGGGACTTCTGCCGGACTTGTTCATTTTAGTTTGTCGTTGGACGTTATTGAAGTATTCATGCATGAGGCAAAGGATACAACAAGCATTGGGTCCGGAGTTGTCGGTTCGATTGCAGAGGATGCAAACGATATTCTTTGGATTAGCGCGGGAGGGTTGAATCGTTTTGACAAGAAAACAGGTCGTTTCAGAAACTTCAAACCGGATCCCGGAAATAAATTTCGGTTATGTTTAGATGAAAACATTCCAATTTACGTCGCGCGCGACGGAAGAATTTGGATTGGAAGCCGCGGGAACGGACTGTTTTGTTTTTCTCCGGCTACAGAGACCTTTGTACGGTTTACAGAGAAAGACGGACTTCCGAACAATTATATCTACGGAATTCTCGAAGATGAAAACGGTTCTCTCTGGATAAGCACAAACAGAGGACTTTGCCGGTTTGAACCGAATGCAAAAACGTGGAAGAAGTATGATGTGAGTGATGGACTGCAAAGCAATGAGTTCAACACGGGCGCATATTTCAAAAGCAGGAACGGCGAGTTTTTCTTCGGAGGGATTAACGGCATCAATAGTTTTTTCCCACATGAAATCGAAGACAACACTCACATTCCGAATATTGTCATCACGGGTTTTCGGGTGTTCAACAAACCCTATCCGCTCATCAATGTCATTACCGAAACAGAAGAGATTCAACTTCCCTATGACCGGAATTTCTTTTCTTTCGAGTTTGCCGCGTTAGATTACGTCAATACGCGCAAAAACCAATACCGGTATTTGCTGGAAGGTTATGACAGAGAATGGGTTGATGCAGGAACAACGGGTGTTGCTGATTATACCGACGTGCATCCCGGCACGTATCGCTTTCGTATTCTTGGCTCCAACAACGATGGTGTTTGGAATGAAGAAGGTGCATCAATATTCATAACAATTACCCCTCCGTACTGGGCGACATGGTGGTTTCGGGTGATGATGGGCGTCCTTCTTGTTGGTTCTGTTTCCGGAATAACGCGATACATTTCCGTTACACGCATGAAGCGAACAATGAAAGAACTGGAACAACAGCACGCATTAGAAAAAGAACGACTCAGGATTTCCAAAGATATGCACGACGACCTTGGCTCGCGTCTAACGCAAATCGGATTGCTCAGCGAGTTGGCAAAACGGGAAACTCAAAACCCCCAACACATGGAACGGACGTTACAGGAAATCAGCGGCACAACACAGGATATTGTCCAATCGTTTGATGAAATCGTCTGGGCGGTAAACCCGCGCTACGATACGCTCGAAGGAATGATTGATTATCTTGCGCAATATGCCGCAAGTTATGTGGAGAACATCGGCGCCGAATGTCGCGTTGACCTTCCTTCTGTTGAAAAATCAATTCATGTTTCAGCGGAAATACGGCACAATGTGTTTATGATTGTAAAGGAGGCGCTGAACAACACGGCGAAATATGCTTCAGCGACAGAAGTTAAGTTCCTTCCAACATTTGAAAATCAACAATTCAGTCTCATCATACAGGATAACGGACGCGGCTTTGCGCCCGACTCTGTCGCGCAATTTAGTGAAGGATTGCATAACATGGAGAAACGCATGGAAGAAATCGGAGGGACATTTTTTCTTACAAGCGCACCGGGGCAGGGAACAACAATTAAAATTTCTGTAAAAGTAAGTTGACAGAATTACTATCAACAAAAAAAATCAACCGTTTGGTTGATTGATTCATGTGAGCGAGCCGCGTATATTGTTCATAGAACGTCCGAATAAAGCACAGTGTCCATCCGCATAGCCATAGTCGAAGACGATGAAAAAATTCGTGAGAGCATGATTGTTCTCATCGAAGGAACGGACGGGTTCCGTTGCGTCGGAG
>JACPVN010000345.1 GCA_016191715.1 Ignavibacteriota bacterium
ACCAATGACTATCGACCATTGACCAATGACAAAAGGTTTCGAGTTTCATTGATTAGTCGTAGCATTGCCGTTGAATCTTCATAATCATAATATCCGCGAATGATTGCTTTATCGTCAATTAAAATAAATTTTGTGCTGTGGAGGATGGCGTATTCTTCATCTTCAACAGTAAGTTTGAATCCGTAGCGAGCGAGTGAGTAGATTGCCTTACGTTCGCCGGTAAGAAATATCCATTTATCCTGTTTCGCATTGAACTTATGTCCGTATTCTTTGAGAATACTTGGTGTGTCGTATTCAGGGTCAACGGAAAAGGAGAGGAGTTTTATTTTTGCCTCAGGTAATTGTTCCTGCAATTCTTCCATCTTTGAACTCATCAATGGGCAAGGACCGCTGCACGAGGTGAAAATGAAATCTGCAATCGTAATTTGTCCTGAGAGATCATTGTTTGTGAATTCGACACTGTCTTGAGTGAGAAGAGAAAATTCAGGGACGGTACCGATATTTGGCATTTGAGGATTTGTATCAGTTGTCGTGTTGAATAGTTTGATAGATGCTGAAACTACTCCGACTACGACGACTGCTGAAAGAAGGATGATGTGTTTTGTATTCATGACTGTTTGAACTGCCAAGACAGCAGAGATATCTTCAAAGAGTTGCTTTCTTTCGTACTGAACCGGCGGAAAGATACATCATCACAATAGCAAAAACAGTTATTACGAGGAGATTCAAACTAAGAGGTGTAAGTTCCTGAGTGGCGATGTGTCCGTTAACGTAAAGTGCTTGCCTGAGTGCGCCAATGCCATAACTCAACGGATTAATTTGCATCAACATACTTAACCATCCCGCCGCTCCTGATGCCGGAAACAATGCACCTGAAAGAAGCCACAACGGAATAAGAAATAAATTCATGATGGCGTGAAATCCTTGTGTCGAATCCATTCGCCATGCGATCAAAAAACCGAGGCCTGTCAATCCGAACGCGATAATGAATATAACTAAAAATATTAAGAGCAAACTCAGCAGCGATAATTGAATTCCAAGAAATGGAGCAATCAATAAAAGAATGATTGCCTGAATTAAAGAAAGCACAGTTCCTCCGAGTATTTTTCCCATGGCGATGCTGATGCCGGAAATTGGAGCAACAATTACTGATTGCAGAAAACCCTCTTTTCTATCTTCGATAATTGACATGGTTGAAAATATCGAAGTGAAAAGAACAATGAGAACGATTGTTCCGGGAAAGAAATATTCAAGGTAATTCATCTCCGGCGGTGCGGCTGGATGTCGAAATGATTTCGATAAGCCGGAGCCAATCAAAAACCAAAAAACAAGTGGAGAGCCGATTACGCCAATCATTCGACTTCGTTGACGGTAGAATCGTACGAGTTCCCTTCTGCACAATGTGAGAGTTGCTAACATGGATTAGATGTGCGATATGAGATATGGGATGTCTGTCTTACGAATTGATTCATTGACGATTTACGATTAAATATAAAGATTTCCTACTAATGACGATTGACAAATGACAACTATGACTAATTCCAAAACCGATGCCCGGTTTTATGGATGAATACATCTTCGAGAGATGGTTTTTTAAGAGTGACACTTTCAATCAAATTGGGAAAGGCGTGGACGAGTTCGGGAATAAATTCGCCACCGTTACTTCTTTCAAAGTGTACAACATTATCAATGATGGTGGATGAATATCCGAAACGAGTTTTTATTTCTTCGGAAAGTTTTACAGGGTTTGTTGATGTAAGTGTGATAACATCGCCGCCGATTTCATGTTTCAATTCTTGTGGTGTACCGAGTGTGACCAAGATTCCGTTATCGAGAATAGCAATTCTGTCACACGCGTCTGCCTCTTCAAGAATGTGTGTTGTGAGTAAAATAGTAATGCCATTCTTATCTCTCAACTCTTTGAGATAGTTCATAAAGTCGTGCCGTGCGCCGGGGTCAATGCCTGTGCTTGGTTCATCGAGTATCATTAGTTGTGGGTGATGGAGCAATCCTTTTGCAAGTTCTACACGCCGCTGATTTCCGCCGGAAAGATGCTCGATGAGGTCGTTGGTTCGTTCAGTTAAACCTACTCGTGAAAGCATTTCAGAAATTCGGTTGCTGAGTTTAGCGCCGCGCAATCCGTATAAGTGACCTTGATGAAGAAGATTTTCCCGTGCCGTCAATTTTATATCAAGACTCGGATGTTGAAATACGACGCCAATCTGCCGACGAACATCATCTGACTGTGTTGCCAAATCGTAGTTGAGAATGTTGACCGAACCGATGCTTGGCGTAATTAATGTCGAGAGAATTTTGAAGAGCGTGCTTTTGCCGCTCCCGTTGGGACCAAGCAGACAAAATATTTCTGCTTCATTGATTTGGAGTGAAACGTTCTTGAGCGCTTGTCGTGGTTCTGATTGTTTTCGTGTCGGCAGGTACGAGTGGGAAAGGTTTTGAATATTTACAACAGTTGTCATTACAATTTATCTAAACTTAACATTATCATCAGAACAGGCAAATATACAAGCGATGCGAAAAATAATTTGCGCGAATAAAAATTGACTTTACACAGTGAATCACCTGAATGTTGGCGTGAAAACTTCAAAAACGCTACGCCAAATATAA
>JACPVN010000346.1 GCA_016191715.1 Ignavibacteriota bacterium
CCAAACACATATTCTCGTGTCGTTTGTGTATAAAGCCGCGTTTAATTTATACCGCTACGGTTACGCCGCCGCGCTTTCAATGATTCTGTTTATCATTTTATTGATTTTCAGTGTGGCGTTTATGAAGCGAACGAAAGCAACGGAAGCGGCTTACTAATTTCGGATTTCGGATTGTGGATTGCGGATTACAGGTTACAAACAGACAGCAAGCACAGTTACTTAAGACCAATGACGAATGACTATTGACAAATGATAAAGAACGAAGTACCAAGTACCAAGTACAAAAGCAGTTGAGATGATGCACTCAAAAAGAAAAAAGGTTTTACAGAAAATTATTACTCATGCAATTCTGATAGTGTTTACTATCGTTGCCGTATATCCTGTATTACAGGTTGTAACAATCTCGCTTCGTCCGGGAGATAAGTTGCTTTCAACTTCTTTGGAAATTATTCCTGCTGATGCAACACTGGAATCGTATATTTCACTTTTCACTGACCGTCCTTTCTTGAAATGGGTGTTGAACAGCGCGCTGATTTCATTTACAGTTACACTTACGGGTGTGGTTCTTGCTTCGATGACG
Source organism: Ignavibacteriota bacterium (assembly GCA_016191715.1). Taxonomy (GTDB): domain Bacteria; phylum Bacteroidota; class Ignavibacteria; order UBA10030; family SZUA-254; genus FW602-bin19. The sequence continues at coordinate 581 of JACPVN010000346.1, forward strand.
GGCTACGCGTTTTCGCGCTTTAATTTCTTCGGAAAGAAAGCAGGATTACTCAGCTTGCTTGTTACACAAATGTTTCCCGCAACGATGTTACTCTTGCCGTTGTACATCATGTTGATTTATTTTGGTTTGATAAATACCTACTCAGGATTAATTGTCATTTATACCGCAACGGCGTTGCCGTTTTGCATCTGGACGATGAAAGGATATTACGACACAATTCCCATAAGTCTTGAAGAAGCGGCGCGCATTGACGGATGTAACCAGTTTCAATCGTTCTATAAAGTTATTCTTCCGCTTGCCGCGCCAGCGTTGGTCATTACAGGATTATTTTCGTTCATGACAGCGTGGTCAGAATATATCGTCGCTGCTCAGATTCTTCAAGATTCGGAATTGTATACTTTGCCTCTCGGACTGAAATCATTTGAAGCGAATATGTCAACAGAGTGGGGATTGTACGGAGCGGCATCGCTTATTGTGATGATTCCGGTTGTTGTATTATTTATCGTATTGAGTAAGTGGTTGGTGTCGGGGCTGACCTTGGGAAGTGTGAAAGGATGAACGAAATTTGAATTGCGAAATGTCAATTGCGAATATATTTTTTAGACATCTATCAATAAGAAAAAAAATACACTAATATATCATCCACCCTTGCTCGCCAGTTCGACCAATTATGCCCTTCCGGATATTCCGAATAATTCATTTTCGCTCCTTTCTCTTGTAACAACACAGAAACTGCTCTCGCTTCTATTTGTGTATCATTAATTGTCCCCGTATCCATATAGACGTTCACATCTAACGTAATTATCTGTTCGAACAATTTCATGATTGCTTTGTTTGCCTGATTGTACGCAGGCGATTGTGCCGCGCAATTCTTCACAAAATGTGAACGAAGCATGACCATGTATGTCGAGATTAATCCACCTAACGATGCGCCCATGATGAATCTGTCTTTTGCGCTATGCGTTGCAGGATAATTGCGTTCAATCTTTTGTGCAAGTTCATGTTCGATGAAATCTAAGAACGAATCGTTTGCAGTGTAATCCTCTCTACGATGATTTGTGCGTTGGTCATTCAGATTAGTTCGGGGGTCAATAAAAACTCCAAGGACAGGTTTGATGCGTTGCTGTGAAAGGAGATTATCAAGTACGGTTGTCATTTTACCTATTGACATATATTCACCACCATCGGTAATGTAGAGTGTGGGCAGGCGTTGTTCTTTCGAAATGGCGAATGGAGTGTACACGAAGACAGGGATTCTTCTGTTCAATATTTTGCTCTCAATATACATCGTATCAACCGTACCATGAGGAATTTGTTGGAGGGGTTCAATGTCAGTTGGAGATTGATATTCCTTTGACCAGACTTCTGAATTTTCACCAAATTCTCCGGGCGCTTTTCGTTTGTTGAACGGGTCGAGAATCCATTGCTCATCAACAATAAATTTGTACTCCATTCGACCGCCACGCGGAATATCTTCGATGTGAAGATATAAATCCGTTTGTGGTAATCGGACCATCGTTGTTGTTTTCGGTTCCCACGAATTGAAATCGCCCGCCATCTGTACTATCTTTCCTTTACCGCGATACAGAAAGTAAACAGTATTTCCTTCCATCAGCGGTAACGAATGTTGTGCAAGATACTCATCAATCATAATTGATTTCAATCGTACATTCGGTTCTTCAATAAGTTTCCCGAGAAATCGTTCAAAGGAAAGTGGCTGAGCATTGAGAGATTCTTGGGAACAAAAAAGTACAAAAAGGAAAATAACAGTTTTCCGTATCATGTTCATGTTATACACAAGGAAAAAATACTTCACAGATATTAGACATATCAGAATTTGAGAATAAAAATATGGAATTATAGAACCGAAGATCGTAACAATTTCTTAACACTCACATCCGAATTTGTCTCAAGAAGAACTCTTGGGGATGTATATATTGATAATCGAAATTCGTATTTGGTTCACAGAGAAGGTTCTCAGTGTAATTCAAATATATTAATTCACAACGTTTTCTAAGTACTTGCTTTGGCTGCCAAAAGTGAATTTACTCCCACCAAAATTTTCCGCGCTTCTTCATCCGAGTTCCTATTTCATCCATCGTTTCACCGTCATACAATCTGCCATTAAGCATGACGTAGTGAATTGCTACACTGTTACGGATTTCTTGCAAAGGATTTTTGTCAAGCACAATCAGGTCGGCAAGTTTTCCCGTTTCGAGCGAGCCGATGTCTTTCTCAAGACCGAGATATGTCGCGCCGTTGATGGTTGCACACCGGATTGCTTCAAGCGGAGTCATGCCGCCTTGCACGAACATCCATAATTCCCAATGAGCGCCGAGTCCTTGCAATTGTCCGTGAGCGCCGAGAGTTACCTTCGCCCCGGCTTTCGCGGCAACGTTTGCGGCTTTCGCGTTTTCAATGTAATTCCAATCATCTTCTGCCGCCATCATGCGTCTGCGCGAGCGTGGTTCAATTACATCACGCGGAGTGAACTTGAGTAGTCGTTCGTTCTCCCACACATTTGTTTTCATGTACCAATAATTTTCTCCCCACAATCCACCGTAACTGACAATGAGCGTCGGCGTGTAGTATGTTTCGCTCTTTGCAAGAAGTGTCGTCGCATCTTTGTACAGCGGCGAAACAGGAATAGAATGTTCAATGCCTGTGTGTCCGTCGAGAATCATGCTCATGTTCCAGAAGAACGTCGAGCCGCCCTCAGGAACAACCATCATCTTCAGTTCGCGCGCCGCTTCGATAATTTGTTGCTTTGCATCGCGGCGAGGTTGATTGTAACTCTTCACCGAAAACGCTCCGACAGCTTTCAGTCGTCGTAAGTGCGATTTTGCATCTTCAAGATTGCTGACAATTGCTTTAAACGGCGCTTCGGCTCCGTACAAAATCGAACCGGTTGAATAAATCCGTGGTCCAACTAACGCGCCCGATTTTTGAAGTTCGGAATTAGTGAACACCATTTCCGTTCCGTTCGACGGGTCGTGAGTGGTTGTGACACCGAATGCAAGATTTGTGTAATATGCCCAATGCGATTGAGCCGTTATGCCACTGCTTCCCGTTCCGATATGTGCGTGAACGTCAATCATTCCAGCATGATATATTTTCCGGTGACATCAATCTTCTTTGCCCCTGCAGGAATTGTTATGCTTGAAGATGAACCGATGGCTTTGATGCGATTTCGTTCCACGAGAATAGTCGCGTTGGAAATTACTTCATCACTTTTTGAAGTGATGACAGTTGCACCCGTCAGCGCGATCAAACCGGAAGGAATATCCGTGAGTGATGAAAAACTAATGTTTACACCGGAAGTGTCCGGTTTTTCCTGAATGCTGTCTTTTGCTCCTTCCACGAACTTAAATGTGTTGGTTAAATCGCGAGTAAATAATTCGGGACCGAGCGACCAGTATAATGTTTTACTATCCGCAGACCAGTTGGGATATGTTCCCGCATCGCGCGAAATTTTCTTGATGGGATATTCGGACGTGTTCGGTCCGATGGTTACCGCCTGTCCGGTTTTCGGAAACAC
>JACPVN010000347.1 GCA_016191715.1 Ignavibacteriota bacterium
GCGCAAGCGAAGAAGGATGCAAAGCAGGGGAAGTCGGATACGAAGGAGAGCGCAGAGTTGCAACTCGGTCGTTCGATGTTTGCGGTGTCTTCGGCGTTGAGCGCGTTTGCATTTAAGACGGAGAATATCGAGTTGAAGGCGAAGTCGCATTTTGTGCTGAGTGATTTGAACAGGTTACGCGACGCGGATTTGATTGAGAAGGCGGATGCGATGTTTAAGTTGGGGAATGAGTATAAAGCGGATGACGTTGCTAAGAAACATGGATTGAGCGATGAGGTTGTTGCGGCGCTTGAAGCACAGTTGAATAGTTACCGGGGCGCGAAATCGGGTGTAGCGGCGGGTTCGACGAGCGTGACGAGCGCGGTGAAATCGCTGGAGCAACAGTTTAAGGAGGCGAGCGTTTACCTGAGCGAGTATGTTGATGCGATGGTGAATACACTGATGGGAACTCAGCCGGATTTTTTTAACGCGTATTATGCGGCGAGAGTGATACGTGATATTGGCGGGACGAGAGCGAAAGCGACGGAACCGCCGCCGCCGACGGCGTGACCCTCACCCCCGGCCCCTCTCCCTTTTACAAAGGGAGAGGGGAGTTGAGAGTTGGGCGCATGGGGGAAATTGTGAATTGTCAATTGTCAATTGTCAATGGTCATTTGTCAATAGTCATTGGTCATTTATCATTGATTGGTTGGTTGGTTGTTGATGAGAAGATTGCGGGTATGTGCCACGCACTTGTTGGTAGTGATGGAGTAATGGAGTGGTGGAGTTTTTAGTTTTATGGAAAGTGCGTGGCACGTTTGGCGAGTAACCTTGCGAAGGTTTTTTCTTTTGGGTTGTGGAAAGTTGTAATGTATGATATAGGATTTTGAGATGGGGAACCTTCGCAAGGTTGTTGTAACGATGGTTGACTGCTTTTGGCGGGTGAACATGGTGAATTGTCAATAGTCATTTGTAATTATAAATTGAGCGGAATTTCTAATGTACCGCCAACTGACCCGCCTACGGACGGGCAGGAGTTGACGGCAATGGATGTTTGAATGCCATGGCTAAAGCCGGGATTTGTTTGTGTCTTTTTCCCCATGATATCCTCCAAAGGCGGATGCGCCTTCGGCGCAAATCATGGGGTTAATGAAGGATGATAGTGATGATGATTAAGAAAAACGCAGGAGCGTTTTGTGAGTACATTTCGCCGCACTACAGGTCATTGATAGGAGCGGCGGAACGAGAGAAGTAGAGTGATAGATTTGAAAGGCGTCATGGAATGGTCCATGACGCCCCAGAAAAATGAAGGATGATAGTGATGATGATTATGAAAAACGCAGGAGCGTTTTGTGAGTACATTCCGCCGCGGGAGCGGCGGAACGAGAATTAACTTGCAGGAAGATTTTTTTACCAAAGTATTGCATGTTTCTAAAAACAATATATCTAAGGAAAATGATATGAAATATTTATATTTAGTTGTAATAGGAATGCTGTGCCTGATACCAAATGGAAGTAATATTTTTGGACAGATGCTAAGTCTGCCTAACAACGACCTATCTGCTGACGTAATGGAAAGTTGGGTAGCCAATTATAGTTCTAACCTGTTTGGTGGGTCAACAGAGGCGATGTGCATGGTCATGGACACTACTGATGGTAGCATCTACATAGCAATGAAAGCATTCATAACATTTTACGGCTACGATTATTTGATTTATAAATATAACATAAATGACCAAACTTCTTGGACAGTGAGATATAATGGTACCGGTTGCTATCACGATGTACCAACGGCTATCGCACTTGATGCCACTGGGAATATTGTTGTTACCGGATACAGTTGGGGGACTGATGGAAATTATGATTATGCGACTACTAAAGTAAGTAGTACAGGAACGTTAATGTGGACATCTCGCTATAATGGAACTGGAAATGGAGCTGATACGGCTAAGGGTCTTGCCATAGATAGAGACGGAAATATATATATTACGGGTGTTAGTTATGGAAGTGGAAATTTTGATTACACAACATTAAAATATGATACAAATGGTGTCCAAAAATGGCTAATAAGGTATAATGGTACGGGTAATGACAATGATATAGCTAACGCAATATCAATAGATACATCTAAGAATGTATATGTAACGGGGGCAAGCAGGAATAATAGTGGAAATTTCGATTTTGTAACTATTAAATATAATAGCAGTGGTACTCAGCAATGGGAAAGAACATTTAACGGAACCAATAACGGTGACGATATCTCATCATGCATGGTGGTCTCTTCTACAGGGGATGTTATTGTTACAGGGGTAAGTTCTTATTTTACAAATAAGGAGTGGTATACAATAAAATATTCTTCTAACGGGACGACAAGATGGGAATTAGATCATGGGGGTAATTTTAGAGGGTCATCGCGTAATAGTGTGGGTAAAATCATAAGGGTTTGAGCATGCACGTAAGGATTTTCAGGCGGAGATAATCCTCGTCACGTAAGCCATAGGCACGACGTTGGAACACCCTGA
>JACPVN010000348.1 GCA_016191715.1 Ignavibacteriota bacterium
CGGGCTTGTTCACGGCGATGAGTATGGTGAGAGACGCCTTCATGTTCGATTACAACTGCTTGACAAGATTTTGAAATGGGATGAGAACGGTGAACTTCGTTCCCCCGCCCGGTGCAGAGACAATGAAATGAACTCCTTTAAGAATACGAACTCTCTCAAGAATTCCCTGCAACCCGATACCTGATTTCGATTCATCATGCAACAATGTTTGTGAGACGGAAAATCCTTTTCCATTATCGGTAACGATGAGGTGAATTGTCTCCGGAAACTTCCTGACAGTAATATGCACCTCATTTGCGTGCGAATGTTTTATGACATTGTTCAGCATTTCCTGCAAGATACGGAATAAATTTATTTCCTGTTCTTTCTGTAAAAGATTATTCACATCAGCAAGTTCAACCGTGTATGTTATAGAAGGAGTTGCTTCCTCAATGGTGTGGATCATGGTTTTCATCGCCTCCGTCAATCCTAACTTATCAAGTTGATACGGATGTAAGTTGTACGATATCTGCCTCACTTTCTGTACGGAATCGGAAACAACTTCAGAGATAAATTCAAATTGCGCTTTTACTTCCGGGTGCTTCTCTGCAAGCTGAGAGCCGTACACTGCTGAATTTTTCACGACAAGCAAGTCCTGCCCGATACTGTCATGCAAATCGTGAGAGATACGTTTCCGTTCGCTTTCTTGTGACTCGAGCAATCGCTCGGAAAATCTTTCCCGTTCGTCCTGCGCGCGTTTTAACCGATCATATCTCGTAATGACAATCCAGAATGTGGCGCCGAAAAGGGTGAAGAACGAAAGGGAAATGAACCACCAAAGTTTCCAGAACGGCGGTGTTATGATAATCCTGAGCATCGCGCCATCCTTGTTCCACACGCCGTCACTGTTCGAGCCGATGACACGAAAGACATATTCGCCCGCATCAAGATTGGTGTACGTTACTGAACGTTGGTCAGAGGTTGTGCTTATCCATGTTTTATCGAAACCTTCAAGGATGTAAGCATACAAATTCTGTTGCGGTGAAGAAAAATCAAGCGAGGCAAATTCGATGGTAAATACATTGTCGCTGTATGATAGTTCAATCTCGTTTGTCTCGGAAATGTGCTTTTGCAATATCACTCTCCCGTCAACAGAATCACCCGGTGAGAGCGAAGTATTGAACAACTTGAAACCGGTAAGCACCACCGGCGGAATGTAGAAACTCTGCTCAATGCTATCAGGGAAGAACGCGTTCAATCCATTGATGCCGCCGAAAAACATTTCTCCGCGTTTCGATTTGAAGTATGAACCTGTGTTGAACTCATTGCTTTGCAAACCATCTTCAACAGAATAGTTTTTGAAGAGATGTGTGGAAGAATTAAACTTCGATAAACCGTTGTTGGTGCTTAACCAGAAATTTCCATCGTTGTCTTCCAACATTCCATAGATAACGTTGTTCGGCAATCCGTCTTTGACTGTAAAGTGTTGAAACGTTTGCATTTCTCTGTTGAATTGATTCAGCCCTCCGCCATCAGTACCAAACCAAAGAGAACCATTTATATCCTCCAGAATACATTTCACCTGATTGGAACTGATACTCGCGGGATTCTTTTCATCCATGTCATAATAGACGAATGTCGTTTCAGGGTTATTCAAATCAATCATATTTACGCCGCCGCCTTGTGTGGCAATCCACAACATATTTTTTGAATCTTTCAGGAACGCATTGACTCTCGAACCGGAATAACTTTTCGGATTGTTTGCATCATGAAGGAAATGTTTGAAGCGCGGATTACCGTCGCGATCAAGCCGTACAATATCAACGCCATCTCTCGTTCCCACCCACACAGCGTCATCCTGTTCCGGCAACAACGCATATACCCAGGGGCTGATAAGACTGTCCGTGTTGCTTATATTTTTGTAGATTTTTTGCATTGTTTCCGTTCGTTTCTCGAAGAGATACAGCCCGAGGTTTTCCAGTCCAATCCAGAGTTTCGCTCCGTTACTGACCGGATGTTCAGCAATAACATAAACGTTATCTATGGTTTTTTCAGGACCTTGATTATTTTTCCTATATACTTTCACAGCACAGGGTTGTTCTCTCAAGACGATTCAATCCCTGATATCCTCCAATCCAAAGAATACCTTCATCGTCTTCATAAATTCCCCTGATACCTGTATTCGATAAACCTTTAAGATTTTTTGGATCATGACGAAATAGTTTAAAGTTCTTTTCATGCGTTGTCGTATGGAAAATCCCGTACCCGTTTGTTCCGAGCCAGATTTTTTTATTGTTATCTACAAACGATGTAAACACCGCATTAACGGGGAGGCTTGAGGCGTCTGTGGAATCATGCTGATAATTGACAAATGATGGCTGTCCAGTTGAATCAATAGCGACTTGACTCAATCCTAATGAATGACAAATCCAGAGAAAACCATTTTTATCCTCACTGATTGACCAGACCATATCATGAATATCCACCCAGCCATATTGATTTTCGGTTGTCGCTCGTTTGTAACAAAAATGTATAAAATGAATTGTTGAATCAGTGTTGTTCGGGTCGTACGTCATGCGATACAACCCGCCGACTGCCATTCCTATCCAGAATATTCCCCTCGAATCTTCAACGAGTGTTCGTACTTCTGTCAATGGAGACTCTTCGTGCCGATAACTTTGCTCAGTTATATGATAATGAGAAAATGTTTCCGTTGATTCATGAAAGCGTTCAAGCGTTGTCTTGTTCAAGCCAATCCACAGATTTCCATGCTTGTCCCGAAAAATACTTCTGATGGCATTACTTCGAAGAGAACTCGAATCATTATTATGGTGAAGGTAACGGGTAATCGTTTCACCTGTGGATGAACGTACAAGTTTATTCAATCCGCCATTGGTTCCAATCCATAGAATATTTCTTTTTCCGTTTTCTGTTAATGAAGGAACAGTATCTTCATAGAGCGAGGTGATAGTATTATTACTGATGCTGTTTGATTCCGTTACATTGAACTGGTACTGTTTCAATTTTTCTGTTGAAGGGTCAAAGCAGTTTAATCCATGGTCAGTTCCAATCCACAATAACCCTTCTTTATCCTGTATGATTGTTTGTATCCAATTGCTCGACAATGAATACGAATCGAACGGCTCGTTTCTATAGACAGTAAACGAATATCCATCATACTTATTCAAACCGTCCTGCGTCCCGAACCACATGAATCCTTTGTTATCCTGCATGATACAATGAACAGAGTTTTGGGAAAGCCCGTTATGCGAGGAAAGAGTCTCGAAGGAATAACGATGTTGTGAAAATACAGAAGCAGTTGTGGTAAGAAAAATAACCAACACAAACAATGAAGTTGAAAAGAAATAAAAGATATTCCTTTTCAAACTATGGAGAACTAACCGCATGGCTTCGATTGTATAGGTTACTGAAGTTATTTTTTTCTTTTAGGAGAATAATTGTGCGGGAATGTACAAACTGAAACGAAATGAAACAAAAAAGCCGACTCCTTTTTGAGGAACCGGCTTTCCTTTCTATATCCGTTGGCTGAAGCCAACGGCAATAAATACATGTCAATCAATTGCCGTCAGTTTCAACTGACGGATGGCTGATTTATCTCAACAGCATCAACTTCTTCGTATCAGAAAACGATCCTGCATTCATCTTATAGAAGTAAATCCCTGACGACAACGGCTTGCCGTTGTTATCGGTTGCATTCCATTCCTGTAATCGGTAACCAGCAACCTGTAACCCGTCAATAAGTATGGCGACTTCTTCGCCAAGCACGTTATACACTTTCAGTGTCACCCACGAATCAACCGGTAACTGATAACGGATAACGGTTGAAGGGTTGAACGGATTCGGATAATTCTGGCTCAAACCAAATTCTGTCGGAATTTCGTTCTCAGAAACTCCGTTCGGCGAAACAACAAAGGGATACGGAGAACCAACTTCACCAAACACAGCATCCGTCTGAAAACTCAACGGCGCTTGAATTGCGAGTTCCTCTCCGCTTTCGTTGAAGTAGTAACGGAACTCAATTTGTTCTCCATCGGCGATGTTACTGTACACCATGAGGAAGAAGAGTAATTTGTTCAAGCCGGGCACATACACGGGTGTTGCAACGCCGCGGCACTCGTCATTCACAAATGCGCCAACTGCATCAACCGAATCAATCTCCTGCGAGCCGAGCGATATCACCTCTCCAATGATGGACATGTTGTATTGATAATCAGTCGGAAGAACAGACCAACTTGAAGGCGGAGTTACAACTGTCGCATCTTTCGATTCTTGTTTTGCAAGCATCGCTGATGCGGCAGAATTCAACGGCGGATAAATCAATTGACCGGCGTCGCCTGCTTTTAATTGATACCCCAACTTTGGACTCATCGCCAAGAGATTTCCATACCAACCGTTCGGTGCAACATAGACTGCGAACGCAAACTGACTCTTGATTAAATCACCGTTGCGCGGCGAAAGTGATGCGAGCGCAAGATTCACATCCATACTTGCTTGCGGTTGATATGCAATCCAGTTCCATCCGGCAGTAACCGGAATGGTATCGGGATACTGAACGGGATAACCAATCATCTCAATGGTATCTGCCGCTGTAAGTTTCGTTTGATACATCATTTTGTTGTTGATAGATGAAAGCGTACCAACCCAACCGAAGCCCGGAACACTTTGAGAGAACTGTGTTTGATTTTTGATGATGTTGCCGTTCGTCTGAGCAACGCTTCCAAGCACAGAGTTCGTACCCATATCATTACTTTGCAAGTTGAACGACGACCATGTCCAACCGCGTGCAAGTGCAATGTTTTGAGCGACTTCTGAAGTTGCAGAAAGCGGAACAGGAACATCCGGTCTTCCATACACCGCATTGGCGGTAAAGGAATAAGAATGTTGCAATCGTCCGAGTTCGCGGCATTTTGAAGCATCCCAAATTTTGAACGACAATTGCTCGCCGTTCGGAATGTTACTATAGATATTCAAAAACACAACATAGTTATTGAAGTCAGGAACAAATTGAACGTTACCGACTCCTCTCAGTTCGGTTCCGACGTAAACAGCAACGGAACTGTAAATATCATCCGTCGGCGAACCATCAATACTTAATTCGCCGATGATGTTCATGCTGTATTGATATTCTGCCGGATTGATTGTCCAAGATGGTGCGGGACAAAGCAAGCGGAAGTCTAACAACATATCTTCATCGCCTTCCTGCGTACTTGCAAAGATGGTGTCTTTGTACAATCCTCCGGGAAGTTGTGTGCTGACAGAGAATGTAATTTGTTGTGATAATCCTGCGGGAATTAATCCACTGACCGGAGTTGCTGTTAGCCACGATGGTAGTTCGGTTAAATTGAAACTCGCCGCAAACGCACCGGTGTTAACAATGATTCGCGTAAAGGTCAACTGCTCGCCTGAGTTGGCAAGCGTTTGGAACACCGGATTATCCCATCGCATCGGATTTCTGTCAACATAGAATTCCCACTCGAATGGTTCATCAGTCGGAATTCTGTTTCCATACACATCCATCACACCAAGCGCGGGCGCAGAGTGGTCATCGGTAAGCGTGGCGCGGAGCGTACGATTCTCGATAAACCTGTTTCCGATGTTCGGTGTAATGATAACGACTCTGCCGTTGCAGGAAACCGCCTTGTCAATTTCCTGACCTGTTGTCGTGTTAATTAGTTTCACATTCTCCAGTGGATGAAGCGCATCGCACTGAATCGGCTCGTCGAACGTGAATGAGATTTGCTCACTCTCGCTCAGTACAGCATCAACCGGTGAGGGCGAACCGAGCAACTGCGGTGGGGTTCTGTCAATCACGCCACGGCGAATTGCTGATGAACCCTTTATCGTCTGTGAGAAGCAGGACGAGATTGCACGTATTTCATACTTACCATCCGGAACGAGATTCGGCTTCACGTTCCATATAAGGTTCATGAAGTTTTGCCCGGGGGGAATCGCGCCTTGAGGAATAGTGATGGCAGTTATCCATGGTTCAGTGAATGTTTCACGTTCCTTATTCGGATTGTTTGTCCGGTAATCAACAATCGCGTTGTTTCCACTCACCTCATCAAAATTGTTTTTTGATGAATAGGGTAAGATGAATTCCGGTTCGACAACAAGTCTTGCCAAACCATCAGCCGATTGGTTCGTGATCGAAGATGTTGTTGCAACAGAACGATATTGGAATCGAATTTCCTCCAAGTCAGGATTGTTTCTATCGTACCCGTTCAGTGTAACGATAACAGTATCCGGGTCGCCGGAAGTAACAACCCAGTTGCTTGTCGGCAGAGGCATCTTCACTTCCGAACATGGCACTTCAAAACTTACTGAGAATGTCGCGGTCGTTGTGATACTCTCATCACAGAGAGAACTGAGACGAACACGAAGATTATTGTACGTGTACGCATCAGGACCACGCAGTACAGTCATGGTAAGCGCAAGTTGTTGTCCCGCAGGAATATCCACAACGAGCGAACCTTCCACAATCACTCCGTTGATTGCGATAACCGCACCGTGAGGATTTTTTTCCTGGTCAATTGAAATCTGATATGTCTTGTCTTCGTTTGTCTGACTGATGTTTGCCGGACGAAGCGAAAAGACTGCCTCTTCATCGGGTGGAACATTGATAACCTGTCCTGGCAAGACAACGAGTTGAACTTCTTCACGCCTCTGCGTTCCGTTTTCCCACGGACATTGGGTCGCACCGCCAAGCATGCGAAAGACCGGAAGACCAACAGAGTCTTTCAGAATGGTTACGCTATGAACATCACCCGCGTCATCATCTTCAAGATGGTATGCAATGGTTTGAGCTTCGCCGCGTGTCCGGTTGCCGGAGATAGATTCCAATTCCTCCGTGTTCATGGCAATGGAAGAAGAAGTAGTTACTGTCGTGGTGGACTCCGTATTATAATTGAACGTGCCAGTGGTGTCGGCAAACTCCGTAACGGATGAATCCGCGCTCACTTCCGACGCGACACCCACATCTATCTGATATGTATCTTCCCAAATTGTCGTTCGTTCTGTCGAAGTGGTAACACTTTGGTCAATCACAGCGCCCGCATCCCATGTAATGTTCTGCGGATTTGCTCCTGTTGCTTTCAATGAATCATTCAGAGCGAGCCACCTTCTCCACGCCAAAGATTGAAGCGCGTAGAACTCTCTTGTCGAATCGGGTAAGTCAGGATTCATGACAAATTCCCGAAGCGAAGGAAGTAGCGTTTGGTTGATGTAGTTTTCAGAATAGAGGAACATCGTCTTCACACCCTTCGGGTTCACATAAATTGTTTTAGAGAGAATCGGTAAGCAGGTGTTTGAATCAATTTCAAGCACCTGTGCGACTCCATACACGATATTCTGCGCGTAGCCGATGTAAATATCACCGCCGCCGCCGACAAACTCTTCCAATTGACTTGTCGAGTATTGAGCGCTGAACGAAACTTCCTCAAGAAATTCTTTTGTACTGAGATTCGTATGCGTGACGGAAACCTCGCTCGAGGTTTCTTCGGAAAATCCTTCCGTAAAAGAGCGGCCGGGAGTGGTAATGTATGAACTATCATAAGAATAGATCTCATCTCCTAAACCCTCAAACAAGTTGTCCAGGAAAGTCTCAACTGTACCGTCATCCTCATCAACGTGAACCGTATCCCAATCTTCACTCTGTGTTTCTGTTTGTTCAATGGAAGTCAAAACTTCCGAACTTTCTGTGAGTCCGACAGTTCTCATTGTTGTAGCGCTATGTTTGAAACTCAACTTCGTATTTTGCAAGATCGTTGAATAACTTCTGTCGCCGGGCGGGTCGCGCAAAATATAAATCGGCTTCAGTGGATTCACTGTTTGGAAATTTCTTCCCATGGGCAAACCGCCTGTTACGATTGCATTCTTTGATACCGTGGCATCACGTCCGCTTCCCAACATATCCTTCACTAAATATTGTACGCTCCATTTGTGCGGAGCGACTGTATTCGGCACCTTCGGCGTCAACGTATCGCGTCCGATTCCGTTCGAGAACGAAATCCGTTTCGCGTACCGCCTCGAAATGTTATCATAAATCTTTATCGTACCCGTATCAACAGGGCATCGTCTGCCGTCATACTCTTCATAAACATTGATGCGCACCGGGTATCTTTTTCCCTGCGCTAATCTGATATTACCGCAGATTGTATCTTCTCTCAATCCGAGAATCTCAACTTTTAATGAAGAGCGATGGACAAACGCGAGAGTATCGTCGCTTCGCGAAAGCCGTGCAATTTGTGCATCACGGAACGGGTCGAGAGGGTTGCCGTCTATGCTTGTTACTTCCACAATGAAATTCAGTGGAGGTAAATCAGTGACTGTAACAACTCCGGAGACAACATTCGTGTGAGCCGTCTGTTCAAAGCATCCGTCCGTGCTGACTATTTTAATCTCCGCCTGACCGAGTGAATATTCGCACAACCCACCGACAACTTTCACCGTCAGATTATTTTTCTGAATATCTTCCACCACTTCATCGAAGTACATCGGCTCGGTGATGTCCACAATATCGAGGAACGACGGGAGGAACAGATGTTCTTTCTTTTTGAAAGAGATTTGATGCGATGAACCGGGTTCGAAATCCGTGACGAACTTTCCGGTTACGTCGGTCAAGACTCTCGGGTTGCGGCTCACACCGTCAACAAGAATTTCCACACTGTCGGTGTAGCAACTTGTGCCGCTGTACTGAACATATCCCGTTACCGGAATTGCCGAGACATCGGTGAAGTCAATCAAATCAACTGATGGACTATTAGCGCTGAGCGTAACGGTGCGCGCCTGCGGATTGAAAATATGAACAAACTTTTCTTCGAGCGGGATTTGGTCGGTGCGCGCCGTTGTCCCGGTGTTCACCAGCGTAGCCGTGTATCCCCAAATCGTTCCATCGTTCACAATCTTTCCTGCGCCTTCATTGAATTTCCAGTACGCAGTCAACCCGGCTTCAAATCCTGTTAGTGTTGTTCGTAACTTCTCCTGAATTTCCTGAGCCGTGCGGCGCACGTTCCAGATTCTCATATCATCGAGACGACCGTTGAAATACTCGCTGTTTGCTACAGCGCCTATTCGTGTTCTCGAACTGACAAGATTATTTCCCTGCATCCGGTAATCGCCGGCAAAGAACGAATGTTCATCTCCGTTAACATAGAGTCCCGCGCCTGTCGAATCAAACGCGGCGGCGACATGAACCCACACGCCGAGCGGAAGTTCCGTTGTATCATCGAGTGCGACTCCGACAGACGGAACGAATCGCATGCGTCCGTTCACGACGGAGAGAATACCGTAATCATTCGCGGCAACTTCGGTTTCTTGTAAGGTAACAATCGGCTCGTTGTCTGTCCCATTCAGGTAGATCCAACTTTCAATTGTACCTGCGCTTGCATCCGGAAACGGAATGTGTCCCGCTTTGCCGTAGTCGTTCATACCATCAAGAACAAGCGCTCTGCCTGTCGTTGTTTCTTTGAATGGAATTGCGGTGAAGGTTGTTCCATCGCCGTAGGGAATTCCTTTAATTGTATAAACTCCTGTTGAGCTTGTTACCGCGCTGATGTAAATAGGCGCGACATTTACGGTAACAAATTCCGGACCGCTGCATAGCAATCCGTGATGCTTCATCTTTGATAAGTCATAGATGTTGATGCCGGAACCTTCATCAAATTTGTAGTAGAGAACGAGGTTCGGTTCATCTCCGCCGAGCGTGCGATTCTTGTTCTCGCGGATTTCAGCAAGCGTCCGCACTTTATTCCAGATGCGAAAATCATCCATTAACCCGTGATAGTTATTGTCCATTCCTTCCCACCTGCCGAGATGGAGTTTCACGAGTGTCGGGTTCACCAAATCTTTGTCGTTCGGGATGGAGTAATTTCCCATGACTGTATTATCAAGCAAGTCATTGATATAAAAGTCTGCTTTTGTTGAATTGAATGTTACTGCGATGTGATACCATTGATTTGTTGGAATCGTTGCGGCGCTTGATGCAACCGGAACGCCGTTGCGTCCGTGCCAGTATATTTTCCCCGGCACACCGGTTTGCATCGCGCCGGATTCATCGGCATACGAGCCGATGGAAAGAACACCCGATGCATTTCCGTCGAAGCGTTGCTTGGCGAGAATTGCTCCTTTCGTATTATCGCTGAGGAACACCCACAACTCAATTGTTCCCGCACTCATACTATTGATGGAAGTATCAATGAGCGCGAGCGCGTCATCCGTGCCGTCAAAGCCAAGCGCGCTTCCGAGCGTCGGAGTCAAACGCACTTCCGCTTTGGGAACAGGATTGCCGCTCTGCGTTTCAATCTTTCCCGTTACAATTCCGTTCGGGTTGACGAAGCCGACATCCATTCCACGCTTGCTTAATCCGTACTCGTTGCGTGTTACAACTTCATACTTGTACAAGCGACCGGGAAGAACATTGAAATCCTGATACTGCGTTTGCGTGATGGGAAGTGTTTGGAGAAACACATCGTTCCTGTATAAATCCACAGTTGTTCCGGTAACAGGCGGAGCGACCGGGTCCTGAACGATTGACCACGAAACATTTACCTGTTCGGCAACATCTCCGTGGCTTGCGCTCACGATTGGCGGTTGAGGTTCGAGTTGATAGTATCGCCAGAATCCTGCGCCGATACTTTTCTTGCCGGATCTTTTTTGTGTTGTATCAACAAAATTTTGCCCGGTAGATGCTGTGAGTTGAAAATCATCTCCAACACCGAGGAGAATAAATCCTTCAACGTTGATGGCATTTTCAATTGTGTATTTCGGGTCGCAGATTTGCGCCTGCACCGAAACATTCAACGCCAACACGCTGAAGAGAATCAGAAGAACAACCGTTAGGAAGTTCTTCATCGAAGAACGCGACTCTCTTGTTCGTTTCATAACTATACCTTTCTATTTGATTAATGATTCGGGTTGGTACGTTATCGTCCGCGTGAATCAATAATTCCCTTAACCTCCGGCGTTGAGTCTTTCTTGAGCATCATCGCCTTAATGAAATTCACCTGATTCATAAACGAGTCGAGTTGATTTTTTAATTCAGCATTTTCCTGTTTGATTGTCTGTAATTCTTTTGCCATTTCCTTCGCTGTGGGAACGGCGGAATTGTCTTGGTTCAAATTCATTCCGTAATCCTTTCCATCATCACGTAACAGTGACGAGCCGGACGTTGATGCGCCCATTTCTTCAACAAAAGCAAAACTACCATCACTTTCAATTGTGGTATTATTGAACACGATACTAATTACTTTCACCATCACCTTTGTATCTATTGAGGGGGTATAGACAGCCATTGC
>JACPVN010000343.1 GCA_016191715.1 Ignavibacteriota bacterium
CTTGAAATTTGCAAGCACCCATCGTCCGCCTGCATAGTCGCCCATCATTCTATCAATTTCAATAATTGGCGCGGCAACTTTTTTCTTGTTCTGAGAATATGCGTAAGCAATGGCTTTCAGGTTTGCATCTCGCGCACCCGAAGGACCGTCTTCGTTTGGAAAATCACGTGTCTCGGTGAAGCGAACATACAATTCATACACTTCTTCAACATCGGTAAGGTGGACTCCACCTGTCCCGATATATCGGGAGAGTCCACCTGCTACAACAGGAAACGCCTGTGTAATTCCAATCTTCTTATGATATGCTGTCTGACGAATTTCTTTTCTCCATCCATCACCATCCCTCACGACCGGAACAGCAAACGGAACGCCGCCGATGTTCAACCAATTACCACCTGCTTTCAGATACTTGATGATTGCGCCCCAACCTTGTTTCGGAAAGGCAGAACCATACGGTAACATGAACACATCATAGTTTTGAATGGTTAATCGTGTTTTCAAATCATCCAGATTGAGAAAATCAACTTGCGATTTCTTCAACGCATCATTCAGAAATTCCTGAGAGATTGACATTCCGTTTTCAATTGGAAATCCTTCCTCGAAGAAAACTGCAATGTGTAATTTGGTTTTTGCTTCTTGTTGTTCATCGGCAAAAAGAGGAGACGAATAAACAATTGTTGCAAGAGCAAAAGTGCTTGTGGATTTGATGAATTCGCGACGGTTGAACTTCATCTATCTTAATCGAATAATAAGAGAAATAAAGGCATCGGTAAAAGGAAAGCGTTTTCTCTCTTTCCAAAATCCTCCCAACGTTTCGTTACCATGATGGGTTGAGCGGAAACACCAAATTTTTGTCCAAACTTTTTGAGTCCATTGAAATCATCTGTGTGGATTTCATTACGGTACTTAACTTCAACCGGAAGAAATTTGTGGGGTCCAACATGTACTATAAAGTCCACCTCCTCATGCCTGTCTCGATAATAATCCATTTGAATGGTACCGCGCCATTTTTTTAATGCAAGAAAAACAAGATTCTCTGCATATAATCCGAGAGTTGAATCGTCTCTGAGCAACGTTTCGTTGAGACGAAGAACTGCATTCCGCAAAGCAAGGTCGACAAGATAGAATTTCATCAAGCCTTTTCTTATACGTAAGGGACCTGCCCGAAACTTAGAGATCCGATAGACTAGATCGGTAAGTTCTAATAGAGGTAGGTACTTTTCAATTTGTAATGAACTAATACTTGTTTCTTTTGCTACAGACTGAACATTAATTTCTCTACCCGGCATTTCTAACAATGAAACATAAAACCGTTTCAGCAACTCGGGCTTTCTGAATTCAGCGGCGAGAACGAGATCTTCATAAATTACTTTCTTTACTTGATTATCATATAAGTATTCCTGCTTCGCAACCCAATGCGGCAATGACCATACTTCAGGAAAGCCCCCTTCTAATAAATAGCGCTTGAGAAGTTCATCTAATTGCTGACTGAGTGTAGAACTTGGCGTATGTATCGTTACTTTATCAACTTGAACTGCAGGGTCTTCGGTAAACATCCCTTGCGCTCGTTTGCCCGCTTCCGACAATTCATTGACCTCATCACACAGTTCTTGGTTCTCTCTTAGAAAGTAAAGAACAAACTCTCGGAAAGAGAATGGTAGCAGATGATAATCTTTAACTCTTCCCAACAAACTCTCTCTGCTCTTTTTGAATATTGGCGATGAAGCGGAGCCAGAGATAACAACCCTAATCGGGTATTTCAAATCATAGTACTTCTTCAAATATAATTCCCACCTGTCTAACCGCTGTATTTCATCGAGAAATAGGTAGGTCGGATCTTTGCTCTCCCTCTTAACAACCATTTTCATTGTGCTATCAATCAGTTCGTCAACTTTGATTTTTTGAGCAATCAAAGACGGGTCATCAAATGAATAATAGACAATGCGTTGAGGAGCAACACCTTGAGAAATAAAGTGCCGAATGAGTTGCTGAAGAAGGGTACTTTTACCAATTCTTCTGGGTCCGGTAATCGAAAGGATTTGAGGAATTAAATCAATTTCAGACACCAATAATTCAAAAATCGGCCGATGGAATTTGGGAATATCACCTAAACTGGATGTAGGGTCACTCCACCATGGATTATATGGTCGAAAAATCGCTTCTAAATCAATCACTTATGGTCCTTTGTAAATTATCTATGCTATAACATAGATAATTTACATTCAAGTTACAACCTTTTATTTTTCTATGCACTTACATTGCCACTTAAATAATCACATGAACCATTAACTCAAATCCGCTTTTTCTAATACTTCATCAATCGGTTCCCATAATTCGATTTTGTTTCCTTCGCAGTCAACAATCCAGCCAAACTTGCCGTAATCGTACACCTCAGTTTTCTCTTCGACGTGAACTCCTTCGGCTTTCAACTTGTCAAGTGTTGCATCAAGATTCTTCACCCGGAAATTAAACATGAACTGTTTCTCGCTCGGCTGAAAGTATGTTGTCGTCTCTTTGAACACGCTAAACTCCGTTCTCCCAATCTTCGATGGATTCTTCCGTTCACGCCATTTGAATGTATTCCATGAGTTCTCCCCAAAGTGTGTTCCGAGATGTTCGTCATACCATTTGCAAAGTGCCTTCGGGTTTTCCGATTTGAAAAAGACACCGCCAAGTCCATCAATGGTATTCTCATCCTCTTTGGCGAGAGAATGTTTCTGCATAATCTCAAAAGGAATTTTTGTATCAGCATAGACTTGCCAGAGTTTGATTTTCTCATTCTCAACAACCGCTTTCCATGAAGCAGGCAATCGCCAATGAGCATCGGGCGTATCGCTCATCCCTTTGTACGTTCCGCTTGCATAGCCGAAGACGGCAACGGTGTTCCCGTCTTCAAACATTTGTTCTACTTCAATCCTGTAATCAGGAAACAACGCAAAGTAACCAAACCAACCGGCTTTCATTTGTTCTTTACCGGCAATCGTGTTTCCGTGTGCGTCAATGAAGGTGTGATCTTCGGTCATACTTTCCGTGATGCGTTCAACGTTTCGGGAGTTAATAGTCCAGATAAATTTTGTAACAAGAGAATCATTCATATAATTTTGAAAATAATAAACCGCGGATGACACGGAAAAGGCCACAGATTCACACGAATAATTATCAGTGCAAATCAGCGCGGTTCCAGTGTTTTTCCGTGGTTAATAATAAATGTTTTAATGCTGAATTAAAATTTCATCTACAAATAACCACGCCTTCTCACCTTTACCTTTGTGCCACTCAGGACATCGTCCGACATTCTTCGCATAAACGCGAACATATCTCGTTTTTTGATTCTTCAGTTCTGCGCTGAACTCTTTGAGTAACGCGCCTTCATCTTCCGAAGAGATGTCGTTCTGAATAGTTTGTTCATTGGAGAAATTCTTTCCATCATCAGAAAATGAAAACGTAACTTGAGTCGGGAAGAAAATCCATGAGTTCTTATCCTGCAAGC
>JACPVN010000344.1 GCA_016191715.1 Ignavibacteriota bacterium
ATGGTTCGGGTGCATCAGGAAAATTTCCGTACAAACTTTTTATCATCATCTGAAATGCAGCAGCTAAACCGGAAAACGTTCCGAAGGTCATCATGTAGGTGATAGTGCAAAACCATGTGTGCTTGTTCTTAAAAATATCGAGTTGCTCTTTGAAGGATGCTTTAATCGGAACGCTTCGAAGAAACCACCAGCAAAGCACTGTCAATATAAAGAGCAGAGGAATATACCAGAACGCCGCGCTTTGCAGATAAATTTCTGATGTTCCGAGAACTTCTTTCGTTTTCGGATTCACTTTTGTGAAGACTTCTGCCGCGCCATAGGTTGCAACACCAAGCATCATAGGTGTCATGAACTGTGCGAGTGATACACCGAAGTTTCCGATCCCTGCCTGAATTCCGAGCGCCGTTCCCTTCAATCTCTTTGGAAAAAATAAATTTGTGCTTGGCATGTAGGATGAAAAATCTCCGCCGCCGAATCCTGCAGTAAACGCGAGGATCATAAATACCCAGTACGGAGTATTCGGATCCATCACCGCCAAACCAATGCCGATGCACGGAAGGAGTTTAATGAACGTCGCGATAGTGATGACATGTCTCGTCCCGTAAATCGGAAGAAGAAATGTGTGAATAATTCTCAACGTTCCTCCAGCAAGTCCGGGCATTGCCGCGAGCCAGAAGAGTTGCTGTGTATCGAACTTGAATCCGATGCCGGGAAATTTTGTAACTATCGCGCTCATCATGAACCATGTAGCAAAAGAAAACGTCAGTGTGATTGTGGTAATCCACAATGTTCGCCATGCAATCTTCTTTCCTTCTGATTCCCAGAGTTTATTATCTTCGGGGTCCCAACGTTCTAACCAAGTTGCCATAATTGTTCTTTCTATATTATCGTACTATTCTAAGAATCGGACAGGAGGCTTTTTTGAAAACATCATACGTCCGGCTACCCATGAGCAAACTTCCCATCGGGGACATATTGTGGCTTGCAAGCACAATCATATCTGCTTTCCGCTCGTTCGCCGCTTCAACGATTTCCTGTGCAACATCTCCGTGACGGATTTCCATTTCAATATTCGGAACATTCATCGCTTGCAATCGTTGTGATTCTTTTTCAAGAATTTTCTTTCCTTCGTTCACCCAGTTCTCGCGAATTTGGTCCCACTCTTTAGAATTGGTGAGAATAGTTTCCGACCCATGCCATCTGTTTTCAACATATAACAAGACGAGTTTTGCGCCGGAAACTTTACAGAGATTCCCTGCAACTTGCGTTGCTTTTTCTGCTAACGCGGAGTTTCCGACAGGATAAATTAATGTTTTCAGGAACCTAGCACCGTTTATTCCATCAGCCGCAACGGCAAAAGTTTCTGTCGGAGGTTTGGTTCTCGCCTTCCCGCCTTTATCAACCCATGTCTTCGTCCACTTGCGTTGTGCGACGCGCATGACAATAAACGCAATCAGGGCAATCGAACTGAATGCAACAAATCCCCACACAAATGTTCCACTATATTCTTTCGAAAGTCCCATCGCATTCGGAATAAAACTTCCGCCGAGTGCGCCGATTTCTCCAATCATACTTCCGGCAATTGCTGTCGTTGTGGGCCATCGTAATGGCACAAGTTGGAATAACGCACCGTTTCCCGCTCCAAGCATTGCAAAACAAATCATAAAGAAAATTGTTGTCGCCCAAACGTTCGATTGAAATCCGGTTACTACCATCATGAAGATAACGATACCAACAACGTGTGTCAGGGTTGTTATCCCTCCCATCCTGTCTGCGATGTGTCCACCGAGAACTCTGATACCGCTTCCCATCAATGCGGCAAACATTGTCAACTGTCCTGCTTCAACTTTCGTTACGCCGAATTGATCGTGGAAATATGTTGGAAGAAAATTACTCAGACCGATAAATCCACCAAACGTGACGATGTACACCAGATTGAATACCCATCCGTCTTTATCCCACAAGCAGGAGACATGTTCTTTGAGTGATTGATGTTCACGGTCAGGTGGTTCCTTCGCGAAGATAATCATTACAGCAATTGGCAGCAGCATGAACAACGCGCCAAAACCATAGACCGCCTGCCAGCCATACGCAGTTGCAAGTGGCGGCGCTAATAAGACGGCGAGAACAGTTCCGCTGTTTCCCGCACCGGCAATTCCCATCGCCAACCCTTTGTACTTTGGAGGAAACCATCCTGAACCAAGCGAGAGCGCAACGCCAAAACTCGCTCCGGCAATACCAAGCAGGACACCCATGATGAGAACGTCATTGTACGTTTCCACCATAAAGTAACCGTAGAGCATGGCAAAAAATATCATACCCATCTCGACGATTGCGGCATTTTTTCTTCCGATGTATTGCGAAAGAACACCAAGCGGGAAACGCATGATCGCACCTGCAATAATCGGAACGGAAATCATAAATCCTTTTTCAGCCGGAGATAAATTGAATTGCTCACTGATGAACGGCGCCATCGCTCCATTCAACACCCAGATGGCAAAGCAAAAATCAAAATAGAGGAACGCCGAGAAGAGTGTCGGCGGATGTCCTGACTTTAAAAATTCTTTGATTTTAACCATAATGTTTTGTTAGAGAACTATCAGAGAATCATGAAATAAACTTAACGTACCTGCCTCGTTTCTATCCATTTGCCGTACCATCGTACCACCTGCGGCTTGCGCCAGAGATACGGATTCGGAACGACGAGCGCGTGTACTAATCGTGTGAACGGGAAGAACGCAATCATCACGTACGCGCCGATAATGTGCAGTTTCACCATCCATGGCATCGCAGTGATAAAAGTTATATCGGGATTCAAGACCAACAATGACCAGAGATACGGCGCGGCGGTTGCGGCAAACCACGATGAACCCCAACTATGAAAGATTGCTGTGTACAATCCCGTAACAACCTGATAAATGAAAATGCCGAAGAGAACCCAATCGGCTGCGCTTGTTACCATTTTCATCTTCGGGACTGAGTGTCTTCGCACGATAACGCTGATGAGTCCGACCAACGTCAGCAATCCGAAAATGAACGCCGAAATTTCCAGCACATATAAACGAAGCGGAACGCTGTTCCACCACAACACTTCCCGCGGAATCAGGAATCCGACAAAGTGACCGGTGAGGACAAAGATAATTCCGTAATGAAACGGAACGAGTCCCCAGAAGTGATGTTGGTTCTCAAGAAACTGAGACGATAAACTTGAAAACGTAAATGATTCGCGTATGTATCTTCGGATGGAAACGAGAAGAAATAACGCGAACGCCAGATACGGCAGGACGATAAAGAGAACTTGGTCAAGAAAAAACGGGCTTGAACTACTCATAGGCTACAACTTCCGGTTGATACTTCGATGTGTTGAACTGATGTTGTTGTTCGAGAAAATTTTTTATTGCGTGAAGCAGATGGACATACGCGTTCTCCGTCTCGCCAAACGCTTCAACAATTTTTTCGATTGACGGAGAGACATATTTCACTGCAAACGCATCGGCTTCCTCTTTTTTCATTCTGCCGAGCGCAAGAAGTACGTGTGTGAGATGGTCAGGCAATTCAGAAGATTCTTCAACGGCATGTTCACGCAACAACGAACGCATCATCACGAGAAACTCGCCCCGCTCATACTGCTCGCCGTACAAATGCCAGCCGATTTCCAGATTCGCAATCGGGTTGATGTCGAAGGTGCGGGTGTAGAGTTCTTCCAGTTCAGAGAGTGAACAATTCGATATAGCATTGTAGAATTTTTCAAGATGCCCTTTGACATTCAATATTTGATATTCATTGTTCGATATTTTAGAATAATGAATGTTGAACACTGAATGTTGAATTTCCAAGTTAGTATTATTGGTGGGATAACTCAGCATCCTCGCGAACCAATCGTACATCTGAACTCGTTCGTTCATCACAATCCTCGCTCCGGCGCTTGTACAAATCCGAAACCGGTTTCGCTCCGGTGTTCGTGCGGTTCTTTCATCATTTCAATTGCTTCTTCGCGGTGCATCGGTGGAATAACGAAGCGGTCATCGAACGTGCAAAGCGAAGTGAGACGATAAATTCCTTCCGCTTCTGCGACGCTACATTCTGCTTCGTGCAAAATTCTCTCTGCTGTTTTCATGTCAATATCACCAACGGTGACTGCACGGCGGTACAGGCGAACTGCTTTCTGTTTCTTTAAAGCATAAACAACTTTTGCCTGATGTCCCGCGCCAAATATGTTTGCTAAAAATTCCAGAGGCACGCGTGAATGTTCGATGTCGTGGAAGAAACTATCAGAGACGCTGTGAACCGTGTCGTCATTCTGAGTTGCCATCACCGGCGACATCGGCGGAACATAGAACAACATCGGCAACGTGCGGAACTCGATGTGCGGCGGCAATGCAATCTTCCACTCTTTCACAAATTTATAGACCGGAGATTTCTGCGCCGATTCAATAACCGATTCGTGGATACCATTCTTCAACGCGGCATCAATGACAGCCGGGTCGTTCGGATTAAGAATGAGCGAGCGTTGTCCTTCCACCAATTGGTCATCCGGAAGTTTTGCGACTTCTTCAAGACGGTCTGCATCGTACAAGAGAACTCCGAGATAACGAATCCTTCCGACGCATGAATGAAAACATGCCGGCGCTTGACCGGTTTCGAGTCGCGGAAAACAGAGAATACATTTTTCCGATTTTCCTGTTGACCAATTGTAAAACGTTTTTTTGTACGGGCAGGCGGCGATGCACGAGCGCCAGCCGCGGCAACGTTTTTGGTCAATCAACACTATTCCATCTTCACCCCGTTTGTACAGCGCTCCTGATGGACACGCGGCAACACAACTTGGATTCAAACAGTGATTGCAAATTCTCGGAAAGTAAAAGAAGACAAGCCGTTCGATGGCAAACAATTGTTGTCGTTGTTCTTCGGTCAGACCTTTCAGGTTCGGGTCGTTCTCCGCATACACAGGAGAGCCGCCAAGGTCATCGTCCCAATTCGGTCCTGCTTCAACATTCATGTACTCGCCGGTCACCATCGAAATCGGGCGGGCGGTTGGTTGGTCGGAACCTTCAGGCGCGTTGAACAAATCCGAATATTTATATGTCCACGGCTCGTAGTAATCATCCATGCTCGGTTGTGACGGGTTGTGGAAAATTTCTGTAATCACCCGCGACTTGCTTGTTGATTTCAGTCGCAACCGTGTTCCGTCTTTTTCCCACCCGCCGCGATACTTTTCCTGATTTTCCCACTGTGTCGGATAACCGGTTCCCGGTTTCGTCTCGACATTGTTCCACCACATATACTCCGCACCGCGTCTGTCCGTCCAGATATTCTTACAGGCGATACTGCACGTATGACAGCCGATGCACTTGTCTAAGTGAAACACCATTGATACTTGTGAGCGTACGTTCATAAAGTTTCTCGTTTCAAGATTTGTGATTTGTGAATGGTGAGTAGTGAATAGTGATTGGTGATTGTGTGAACAATCGTTCTCCATTACTCCAGCAATCAATCACTCCGTTCTGTGTATCGCCAATTCTCCGTTTCACCGATTCACCGATTCGAAATTTTACCATATCAACTCCGGACATTTTCTTACTAACACATGCGTATCACGGTTGCATCCAATCGGTCCCCAATAATTGAAGTGGAACGTAAACTGTCCGTACCCGCCGATCATGAGGTTTGGTTTGAGGCGCGTTCGTGTGAGCGAATTGTGTCCGCCGGCTCGCTTGTTATTTCTCAACGGAGATTTCGGAACCGAGTACGTCCGTTCCGGCGAGTGATAGATGATGCAGATGCCGCGTGGAATTCTTGCACTTACCGCTGCGCGAGTTACCACAACGCCGTGGTCGTTATGCACTTCCACCCAATCGTTATCGAAAATGCCGAGTTCTTCAGCATCCTTGTCATTCATCCAGAACGGCTCAACTCCGCGCGAAAGAGTTGTCATGCGTTGGTTGTCGCCGTACGTCGAGTGGATATGCCACTTGCCATGCGGAGTTAAGTAATTCAGCATCATCGTCTTCCCGACTTCTTTGCTGAATCGTAAATCGGCGTACTGTGTCGGCAGTGGTTTCGGTTTATATGTTGGAAGATGCTCGCCGAACATGATGTACCCGGGATGGTCAAGATAGAAATGCTGACGACCAGTCAGTGTTCGCCACGGAACCAATGCTTCTTTATTGTATGTGAACGGCGCATACGCTCGTCCATCTTCTGCCAAACCCGACCACATCGGACTGTTCAGTAAACGCGTTGGCTTACTTTGTAATTCCTTGTATGATGTTCTTGTGCCGCGATTCTTTTCCGCAAGTTGAACAAGCGGAAGTCCGGTTTTCTCTTCCATATTTTTATAGGAACGATACGCAAGTTCACCGTTCGTTACCGTCGCGAGAAGAAGAATCGTATCGCACACATGAACGTCATCTTTGAGCGAAGGATATTTCTTTCCGTCAAACTCAACGGTCGGATGTGTGATGAGCATTTGGTCGTAGAAATCATCAATTGCATATTTCGTCCCGTGCGCACCAAGTCCGTTCTCACGCGATTTCGGTCCGAAGGAAATATATTGATGATAGACATTCTTGTAATCCCGATTCATGATCGCAAACCCCGGCATCGTCTTTCCGGGAATTGCCTCAATTTCTCCGTCAATCCAATTCTTGATTGACGGTTGCGCAATCTCCGCTGCGGTATCATGAGCGAGCGGTAATGCGACCAAATCTTTCACCGGTTCGGGGAAATGCTTTTTCGCAAGTTCGGAAAATTTCTTTGCAATCGCTTTGAAAATATCCCAATCGCTTTTCGATTCCCAGCACGGAGGAACAGCGGCTGAAAGCGGATGAATAAACGAGTGCATGTCGGTTGAATTCAAATCAGCTTTCTCGTACCACGTTGCCGCCGGAAGAACAATGTCAGAATACAACGCCGAAGTATCCATACGGAAGTTGAGGTCAACAACCAAATCCATTTTTCCTTGCGGCGCGACTTCATGCCAGACAACTTCCTTCACATGCTCTTTCGCCATGTCTTCCGAAATTGTGTTGGTGTGTGTGCCGAGATAATGTTTGAGGAAATATTCGTGTCCCTTCGCGCTCGACATCAGCGCGTTGCCGCGCCAGATGTACCAGACACGGGGCCAATTCTCTTCGGCATCCGGATCTTCAACAGAGAATTTCAAC
>JACPVN010000113.1 GCA_016191715.1 Ignavibacteriota bacterium
AACGCCGCAAGGAAGGATGGTCCGGCGGTCATCCCGACTGAAGAAGCAAGTGTTGGAGAAATTCCCGGCTCTGTGTGATACAATTTTAATTGTGCATCGTACCTGACTTTGTTTTCAGACGTGTCATACGTTCCCGACTCAAACACAACCTGACCGTATTGATTTCTGCCAACGACATTCAACCACAACAATCTTCCTTCAGGAAAACCGGTTGGCAATTTATGTCCTGTCAGATTGGTTACACGAACGTGAGCAATAACTGAATCGGTTTCTCTTCCTGCAACAACTTCGAGCAATGCCGCTTCGCTGAGAATCTGCTTTGCTTCTTCCAAGCCCTTTTCGATTGCAATTGAACTCACGCCGCTCCATTGTTTGTGAACTGAACGTGGTGCGAAAGTATTTCCTCCCGAAAAACTATGACTTGCAATATCGAGTCGCGGACGTGTTCCGGGAAGCGATGAACCTGTTCCCGGTTTCTTCTTCATGTGGCATGATTGACATGTCCCCGCTTCACCGCGAGTAGCAAACCAACTCAACTTCCACTCGCTATACGTTCGCTCTATCGTTACCTGAAGATGTGGCGAAACATGCCGAGCATTTTCTGTCAGGTACGGATTGCTGACTTGATGACAAACGCCGCAGTACTCGCTCGATTTGTAGAACGGGTCAACAAATGTTTTCTCACATGGATGCGCCGTTCCTCGTGCGCCACGAACAGGGTTGCTGAAGCGTTGTGTTGCATACATTCCGTTTCCATATCCCGGAACAGAATCATTGATGATTGCACTACCATCATTGTCCAACGGGTCAACCATGCGATGACAAAAGTCGCAGTGGACTCCGTCAAGGTCGCTTCCGAACATATCCTTCACTGTTTGCGGATGTGAACGACCGGCAAGCCAGCCCGACGGCGAATGACAACGCAAACAATATTCTCCGACATCAAGTCCCCGTCCCATCATATATTTTGAAGTAATGGAAAGCATTGCGTTGAAGAACGGGTCTTTCGGTGCGTGTGCCATCATACTTCCTTCCCACTCCTGAACTTGTTGAAGATGACACGGCTTGCAACTCGAAACCGGCGCGGCAGTATCTGCTTGTCCGGGTTGCGTGCCGGGGAGAAAGAGAAAAGTTTTGTATTCTTTTTTATTGATGAACGCGAAGAAGAGAAACGCGACAGCAAGAATGATTGGGATCTGCACCCAGGATATTTTTCTTTTTCTTTTCATCGGTATCGGAGAGAGTGGATTCGTTATTTCGCGGCGAGCGCTTTTTCTAATTGATTCACAATTTCTACCGCGGGAACTCCGGGAAAGTGATTGGCAAACTGTATCATTCCGTTCTTCTGAACGATATAAAAACTTTTCAACGGGCAGGTTCCGGGAGTGTATCTTCCGCTGTACTTTGCAGTTGCTTCTCCTTTCGGGTCATACAAAAATCGAAGCGTCAACTTTCTCTCCTTCACGATGCGCTCGACTGTTGCTTTGTCTTCGCCTAACTGACTCACGGCGATAATCTCAACTCCCTTTTTTTCATACAAGGATTTGATTTTTTCTATGTCGGAAATGACGGAAAGACAACCACTGCACAAGTTGGTAAACCAGAAGATTCTCACTTTATCATTCTTTGCTTTGGAAAAGTTGAACTTCTTTCCCTGAAAGTCTTTCAGCGAAAATTCAGGCGCCTGCTTACCGACCTTTGCTACGTTCGCGCTTTGGAAGAGTTGGGCGTTGGCAATTGTTGTTACACAGAAGATAATGGTGAGATAAATAATGAATGTTGTTTTCATTTCTTTCGCTTTTGCATTTCTGAAACAGAATAATCTGTTTCAAAATATTATAATGAATTAAAACCCACAACTGAAGAGCGGTTCTAAAAATACAAAACAATATCGAATATCGAATAAAGAATTATGAATGTTGAAGTACATTTCCACTTCGTAATTCCTGCCCGCCGTTACACTTTGGCAGGCGGGCGATATTCGGTGTTCATTATTCATTATTAGAACTACCCTGAAGTTGTGGGCTATTACTATTCTTTTTTCCGTTGCATGAATGCAATGGAAATGGATTAACGAATAACCCCAATCAAATCTATTGCCGTCAGATTCAACTGACGGAATATTATGACCAATATAAATAATAAATCCAGTACACCACCGGTAACAACACTCCGATAGTTGTCAGCCACGCGCCGCGTCCAGTGATTCCTGTTTTTCCTTTCAGGACAAACAATCCGGTCACTGCAACAAAGACGAGCGAGAACGCATACAAATCCGCAATGTACGTCCACGCTTCTTTCGGCGCGTTAAGATGCAGTTGATTCATCTCGAACAGGACACGGCGTTGTTGCGTCGTTTCAATCATTACGTTCCCTGTCGGCACGTCAATCGAGTATGTTTTATTTTCATAAAATAATTGAAGTGTTTCTTCATCCGGACGAAATGAATCTTTCGGCTGT
Organism: Ignavibacteriota bacterium; assembly: GCA_016191715.1. Lineage (GTDB taxonomy): Bacteria > Bacteroidota > Ignavibacteria > UBA10030 > SZUA-254 > FW602-bin19. The sequence goes on from JACPVN010000113.1 coordinate 2,461, forward strand.
CCGTCAAGATTGAGTTTCTTCAATGCTTCATCAACCATCGGCTGTCGTTCTGTTGCGGCGAGCGGTTCGATGGTGAGAAATTCTTTTTCGATGTTGTAGTTCGGGTTCCAATCCTGCACATGGTTAACGGCGATTCCGGAAATACCATACACAATCGTCAACCCGACAACAAGATACCCGATGTCGCGATGGAGGATGTTATTCCACTTACGCCATTTCATAGGCAACCTCTCAACAATATATGGTTCATGCTTATTTTACTTCAGCGCCGAGTCCGTCAATTTGGATATATGTTTTCCCTTCGGTGATACTTGCCGCGTCGAACTCTTCGCCCGATTCTTTTGCGTGTTTCTTTCCCTGCTCAATCAACTCTTCTTTGGAAACGACTTCCAACGAGAATTTTCCTTCAGCGCGGACTTTCTTTCCTTTCGCATCCACAGGAAATGTCATGACGCCATCTTCGACTTTGAACCGGAGCGATTCAAATTCTTTATCGCTTGCAATTTCAATCCAGCAACCACGTTTCTCACAGACATCAACAATTGTCCCCTCGACTAACACTTTCTTTCCGTGATACTTTTCCGGTTTCTCAAGAATAGTGGAAATCTTAGTGACGCGTTTCAGGGTCAATGCTTTGCCATATTTTTTTGCAGAGCCAGCCATTGCTGTGAACGTGAAGAACAAAAGTATGATGATTCCGATAAATGTTAAACGTTTCATTGTTTTTCCTTTTTCTTTTATGGTTAATGTTAAGTATTTAGTATCGCTCGATGTATTTCTTTGTGTTCTTTGTGTAACATCGTTTGTGAATCTTTGTGGTAAAAATTTCCTTTAAACACAAAGAACACAAAGTATTTTCCCAAAGGTTCACAAAGTTCCATTAATAATCCGTTTGATTCCATCTTTTAATTTCAAGACATTAAAATTCATTAGTAATCCTAATTTATAATTACCGAGTTTCAAGTACGTCAAAGTTTGTGCAAGGTGAATATCGTTGAGGGCTTCTATGCTTTTTAATTCAAGCACCAATTTATTTTCAACCAACAAATCAATTCTGTATCCACAATCCAATTTCACCGTCTCAAAAATCAAAGGCACAGGTTTTTCTTTTTCAACCGAAATACCTGAGGTATTTATTTTGTCGTATAAACATTCCTTGTACGCACTCTCCAATAACCCCGGACCTAAAGCAGAATGGACATCAATTGCTAAACCAATTATTTTATTTGATAATTCGTTTTCCGTCATACATCAAATAATCTATCCACCGATGGCAACCATGGCGTTGCTTTGCATTTCTACAAGTTCTTCGGTGTCGGGATGTTTTTCCCATTTGAGGATGACTGCGGAGCGGATTGTATCTTCGATAATATCAGTTGATGCGCCGGAACGAAGGAGCCGTTTCAAATCAAAATCATCACGACCGAACAAACAGTTTCGGAGTTTACCGTCGGCTGTCAGTCGCAAGCGATTACAATCGCCACAGAAGTGTTCGCTCATCGTTGTAATGAAACCGATTGTGGCTTCGCATCCTTTCACCTGAAAATCTTTTGCCGGACCGGGAACCATCTCATTCGTTAATAACGGAACAAGCGTGTGTTTCGATTCGATGATATCTTTCATTTCTCTGTACGACATAAACTTCACTTCGCTCCAACCGTTTTCGAGGAATGGCATGTACTCGATGAAACGGATTTTCAGCGAAAGGGCTTTTGCAAAATCAACAAAATCGAGCAACTCATCATCATTAAATCCCTTCATCACCACCGTGTTGATTTTTACCGAAGGAAATCCGACCTGCAATGCTTTCTCGATGCCGCGCACTGTCTCTTTGAAGTTATCCCTGAATGTAATGTGCTGAAATTTTTCCGCCTTCAATGTGTCGAGACTGATGTTCAAATGAGAAACTCCTGCATCTCTCAATGGTTGTGCTTTCTCACCCAGTTTGATTCCGTTCGTCGTGAGCGCAAGCGTTTCTAATTTTTCGATTGCCGATAAACGTGCGCACAATTCATCAACATTTTTCCGCACAAGCGGCTCACCGCCGGTAACACGAATTTTCCTGACGCCGAGTTCAACAAACAACTTCGCGAGCGTCTCAATCTCAACGAATGTAAGAATTTCTGCACGAGGCATGAGTTCAATTCCATTGGGCGGCATACAGTACCGGCAACGGAGATTGCATCGCTCCGTTACAGAGATGCGCAAATACGTATGCACCCGTTTGTAATTATCTACCAACGGAAGATTCTTCATCGAACTTCCACACTTGTTGTTTGAACATTCATCTCGAAAACAGGTAACTGGCTGATGTATTGTTCTGCATTCAACGAGCGGAATAAATACGGACCGAACGGACGAAATAACAATCTCGCTTTCAGATTCCAGGTTCCTGCATGAGGAACTTTGAAACGATACCGCGCTATGCGCGACTGAAACGCCGGAATGGAATTGTTCACCAGCGAATCCATCTCGAATACATTTGTCTCGTGTCCGTTTTTGTACAATGCACCGCCGAAAAGTGTCAGGTCTATGTCTTCGTTGGGACGGAGCGCGCTGTTCTTGTCCATCAAATCACCGTTCGTATCCAGATACCCGGAACGATACACGGTATCACTTCCGTTAGAGACGGTAACTTCGAGCCACATTTGCCGGTTGAAAAAAACCGAACTCGGTAAGTTATGTCCTGTTCTGTCGTTATACACACGCACGGTGAATTGAACACTGTCATTCACAGAAGCGTTCATGGGTGCATCAAGAAATAAGGATGCGGATTTCTTCAGCAAAGAATCCACTGCGTTTCGTTGTTCGGTTTTGTTTGGAAAGTCCGTCATCGCAACATCAACGCCAATAAAATCATGGCGATGGACATTATCCCGCACCGGTCCGCCTACTGCGGCTTGTCCTGTGTAAGTGGGCATGTGGCAATTCTGACACTCGACCGACATCGCTCCCCACGTACTGTTCTGCCATTCCGTAAAAGTAATCTCAACAGGAATATTATTGGAAATCAAATCATGACATGCGCGACATTGTTCGGAGCGAGTAAACGAGGATTCATACTTGCTTTCGTGAACCATGTTCGGCTGCGCATCGGCAATCGGTCCGTACTTCGTTCTTCCCGGTTTGACGTTGTAGGCAATTGTTTGATTCGTTGTTGTGTGCGGCGGTAGCATCGAGTGGCAAACGTCGCAGGTTACACCTTCGCGAACAAGCGGTTGCAAATCGGATAATTGAAATGTCGAAGGAGCGTTGCCGGTAAGAAATCCAATCGGCGAATGACACTGCCAGCACCAGTCTTTCAGTTTGCCGTTTGTGCTTGCCTGCAAACTGTTGATGGAGTTCATCCATATCGGGTCGTTCGTTGCGTAGTGATGCATCGAACCGCTCCACTCGTTGTAATGATTCGGATGACAGAACACACACGATTGTGCGGACGCGAAATCGTTGAGGTTCAATTTTGTTTGATTGGTCTGCGGAGGCGTTACTTCATCTTCCCGACATCCGCTCCAATAAATAACAATCATACAAACGAAAACGATAAGATTGTTATTTCTTTTTCTTCCCACTCTCTTCGTCGAGCGTTTCATCTATCCAACTGAGCCCCGCCATCATTGAAGGAAGTCCAAGCGTTGGCAGAGCAAGCAATGCGACGTGCCGCATTTCGTCCGGCTTCACTCCGACAGTCAATGCTTTGCGTACGTGCGAATGAACAGCGCCTTCCATTTTTCCGCCGACGGAAATTCCGAGTTTCACCAACGCGCGGGTTTTCTTATCAAGCGGTCCAACCTGATGAACAGCGTTGCCAAGCGCTTCATACGCATTGGCTATTTCCGGATAGTCTTTTGTAAATTTTTGAAAACGTTTTGGAGGTTTTGACATACAAACAATTTTTGATTAATAACAGATGAAAGGTCGGGTATAATATCGCCAAAGTTTTTTCGTTTGGCAAGTGAGGCTACACAGATATAGTCGCTATACTGTCCCGAAATTCTTTGTATTCTACTTCAGAAAAGAGTTTTTTCGCCTTTACAAACAAAATTGTGTTTTCGTTGACGATGTGTGCGCGAAGCAAACGAACTATGCGTGTTGCTGTTTCCACCAACTCCTGACGCGAAGAACCGCGCAGACGTCCGTCTTCTACATCATGCACGCAGGAGAGCAAGTAATTGAACGCGCTCCACAATTCGCGGTGTTCGTTCCGATACTCCCGCGTGATTCCCGGTTCATGTTTTTCCAACAAAGGGAACAGGAACTGCTCTTCTTTCTTATCATGCTGACGGAATTCGCCTTCAAAAAAACGTATCGCTTCCGCGATACTTTCGAATGCCTGACGCGTAAATCCTTCCGCGTTGATGGAGTTGACTGCCTGCTCTAACACCGATAATTGTGTCACCGCCCGATGATGTTCCTGCATCAACACGGAAATCGGGTCGGAAACCGATTGAGTCTCGTTCATCCGGTTCTTATAATTCCTTTGCTGATTTGTTGTCGCCTTGGACTTCGTGTTTGAAACTACGAATCCCTTGCCCGATACCTTTTGTGGGAATCCATCCCATCGGGACAAATTCAGGAATTTTCTTTGCACCAAAGAGGAGAAATATTCCTGCCGCTATCAATAAAATTTCTGTTGTACTTAAGTTTCCGAACATGTTTCAATAATATTTGTATCAGAGTGAAATGTCTATTTAGCAATCAACATGCCATGACATTTTGCTTGTTGAATGTTCAAGACTTTCAAAAATATAATCACTTCTTAGAGTTTAGGAGTTATGTGTGCAATCAAATTTCATGAATGAGAATCGGCCGAACATTTGTTCTCATTCTTGGGAATCGCAAGTCAAGCGCAGAAAAACTATTCCCGCCCGCACCCTACGCTGCGGACGCCCTCACTTCTTCGATTGTTTCAACGACTAACGGATAGTAACGGTCAAGACCGCAATCAACGGAGGAACGAACCTGACATTTTCCGTCCGGTGATTGATGGATACACGTCGCACAAACGTTCTCGCGCAAGGCAAGAACGTAGGGATCAACATGGTCGCTCTTCAGTGATAATACTGTTTGTACAATTATAGGAAAGTGACGTTTCAAAGCACATTCTTCACGCTCGTTAAGACGGCAGTTTCCCGCGCCGTCGCCGTCAATGCACTTTACACAAATTTTTTGTTGGACTGCTTGCCAGTAAAGATCGAGGTTCATGTTGATTCACCTTTTTGTTTGATAATGTTTGAAGAACATCTTCTTGATAAAATTCTGATATCGAATCTCTAAATTCTAAACAAATCCAAAATCTTAAATCACAATCGTTAACAAGAATATCACGTTTAATATTTTTGAGTCTATAATTTGTTTAGGAATTCATCTACGACCCGTAGAGTCTGACCGAGAACCCTGACTGCTCGGTTCAGCGTCCTCGCTGAACCATCAAAACTATGAACATTCAACACCAAGCGCGGACGCTTGGTGGAGCTACGAATAGTTCTCGGACAGTTTCGTAGGGAGGTTTGAATTTAGTTTTGTTATACCATCTCAAATCCTTGACGGACTTGATCTAACACTTCGAATTTCGTTTTGATAAGCGCTTTCGTTTCCATAAGTAAACTAATAGAACGTTGCCGTTGAATTATTAACTCGTTCAGGATATGCTTCACGTCAGGATAATCGCATTGGTCACGAAGTGTTCCGTATTGAAGTATTGCATCCTTCTCCCGTTGCGTTGCCGCTTCAATCGCAGTGCAAAATTCCTTGCAATTATGTGCGCATTGTATTGTATGGTTCATGCTATTTTCTCCTACACTAAAGGCGTTGCCGCCTCAATAATTAATTCTTCTCCTTTTTCGAGCGCCTGCTGATTCATCGGTAACAGATGATGATACCGTTCCGGCAGAACATCAGACAATGCTTTCATCACCGAATGTACAGAAACAACTTCGCACACGCTTAAAAACGCGCCAAGCATGACCATATTTCTTACCCGCACGTTTCCAAGTTTTAGCGCCTCAAACTCTGCCGCTACAGGAACAACCGTTATATCCGTTCGAGATGGTGGAATGAGAATATTGCCGCTGTCGTAAATCAGCACACCATTTGGTTTTACTGATTTTTCAAACTTATCAAGCGATGGTTGATTGAGCGCCACGACCGCATCAAACTTCGCGATGATGGGAGAACTAATCTGTTTGTTTGAGACGATGACAATACAGTTTGCCGTACCGCCTCGCATTTCCGGTCCGTACGATGGCATCCAACTTACTTCTTTATCTTCTAACAGCGCGGCGTACGAAAGTGTTTGTCCCATGGAAAGCACGCCTTGACCGCCAAAGCCCGCAAATAAAATTTCGTGTGTCATAAAATCAATGCAAAATTCAAAATGAAAAAATGTTATCGGGATTAATTAGAACTTCGTGGCTGAATCAACTTTCCGTCAACTTTCAAATCACCAATGGGATAGACGGGGAACATGTTTGTTTCCATCCATTTGTTGGCTTCAACCGGAGTCAGTTTCCAACCGGAAGGACAGTTCGAGACAACTTCAATCAAACAATATCCCTTCTTTTCTTTCTGTGCCTGAAACGCTTTCAGTACGGCTTTCTTAAATGAGCGAACTCCGTTCGGCGTATGCACCGCTTGACGCGTTACGTAATGCGTACCGGGTAGCATTGCAATCAGTTCAGTTATCTTGAACGGAAAACCTTGCGTGTCTGTCTCCCGTCCTTCGGGAGTTGTACTTGTCTTCATGCCGATAATTGTTGTCGGAGCCATTTGTCCGCCGGTCATTCCGTAAATCGCATTGTTAATGAAGAGGACGAGAATGTTTTCAGCACGATTTGCCGCGTGAATTGTTTCCGCCGTTCCGATTGCCGCAAGGTCGCCATCACCCTGATACGAGTAAACATATTTCTCCGGCAATACTCGTTTGATTCCTGTTGCAACAGCGGCGGCGCGTCCGTGCGCGGCTTCCTGCATATCCACATTCATATAATGATACGCGAACACCGAACAACCAACCG
>JACPVN010000371.1 GCA_016191715.1 Ignavibacteriota bacterium
ATAAAAGTACCGATGCAGGTCAGAGTTGGACAAATGCAAGCAGTGGTATAGGAAGATCGTCTGTCTCATCCGTGGTTTCTTTCGGGGCAAATGTTTGGACTGTTTCTTCTGAAAACACGAACGCGAGCAAGTTAAATGGAACAACCTGGACATATGTCCCGCTTGGTGGAAGTGAAACATTTTCCGGCAATCAAATCAATAGAAATCAATCGGGCGGAAAGTTGTTTGCGTCCGGTTCACTCAATAATGTTGCGGCATTGTATCAAAGCACCGACAGCGGTACTACATATCCGACACTGTTTAAACCATCAACCACAACAAACACCAAATTTTATGGAACGGCAGTTGACCCGTTCAATACAAACTATGTTTATCTTTTTGGATATGCACGTAATAGCGGTTCAACCGTTAGAAACTGGTATCGCAGTTCAAATGGAGGTAGTTCCTGGGATACAACTCTTTCACCGATTAAAAGCGTCAACGATACAGTCCGCGATATGGTCATGGACCCGACAGCGGCATCAGGGCAATCGCTTCGCTTGCTGGCGGCTCTACGGAATGCCGGAATTTACAGAAGCACGAATTGGGGCGCATCATGGAGTCAGGTGTTCCCATATGCTACGGCAGATGTAAAATCACTCGCGATAAATTCTTCCTCGCCGGCTGTCGTATATTCCGCCTCCTCATTTGGTATCTATCGAAGTTCCAATTCAGGCGTGAATTGGTTACCCGTGCGTGGCGACAACCACAAGAAAGTTGTCATCTGCCCGGGAGTGAACAGTATGAATACTTCTTATATTGCGGCGCTTACCGATGACGGAACAAAAATTTATTACTCTCCCAATGCCGGTGGAACATGGATTGATGCAACCGGTTCAATCCCAACGCCAATCAATAATATATATGGTGAAGGAACGACAACGGGAACGATGTATGTTGCAACGGGAATCGGGACATACAAAATTACTGAACCGGTAACACCAACTCCATACGACCCGGCAACTCCCACAAGATTTAATGTTGCGCTCACATGGAATGAACCGGCTGGTGCAATCGCTTACTCTATGTCAAATCGCTTATGACTCGAACTTTACAAACTTGTTAGTAGATGCGCCGAACCTCACAACAGCATCCTATGAACCTTTAACATTAATCAAAGGCGCCACATATTATTGGCGTGTGGCGGCAAGTAATATTGCCGGAGTGAGCGCTTTCTCTTCGAACCATACATTTCAGATAGCCGCAGATAGTGTAATTCAAATTTCTTATTCCCTCAATGCAAATCGCAATCCCGTTTTTACGGTAACAACCGGTGACCCAAATGGAGGTCCCTACAAAATGTATCGTTACTCCTGTACCAACGGCGCCGATTGTAATCCGCATCCGGAAACAACTCCGTATCCATTCTTGGGGTATTTTAACGGTACAACATTTATCGACCTGACAGTCCAGGCAAAACAAAAGCAGGAGACAGAAACCATCCGGTATTATTATGAAGCCCGTGCAACACATTATTCAAATAAAAAAGTTGTCATCTCTTCTGATGGTGGCGGTCCCGAATCAAAAACCGTAATCGCCGTAGATAATTTGCCGACAGAAACAAAACTCGAAGCAAACTTTCCCAACCCCTTCAACCCGGTTACAGAAATAAAGTATAGTCTTCATCAGGATGCACTGGTTTCGCTTATCGTGTATGATGTGTTAGGTCGTGAAGTACAAACACTTGTCAATGGCTTTGAAGATGCCGGTTACAAATCTGTACGGTTTGATGCTTCGTCACTGCCGAGCGGTGTGTATTTCTACCGTCTCTCTGCCACATCTCTTGGCGGGCAAACAGGTTCCTTCACTGACATGAAGAAGATGGTATTAGCAAAATGACGTTCGTCAGTTTGATAATAATCCCGTAGTGCGGGATTTTGTAAATAATTTTTTAATAACTCATCGTAAGGGCGAATTGCAATTCGCCCCTACGTATCATCAATAATTTTTATTAACAGGAAAAAAAAAAATATGTCATTAAGCAATCGTATCACAGCATCAATCACCGATGACCAAAAGAATGAAGCCATCGCACTCGTGAAACAGGCAATGGAGAAACTTCCGTTTCTCATTACGGTCGAAGGGAAAGAAAAGAAAAAATTAGTAAAGTTCGGACCGGACAGCGTATCGTTTGTCGAAGACGCACTGCGTGGCGTGAACGAATTTCCATCCGCATTTCCGGCATCATTCGATAAAGAGGAATTTATCAGAGATGCAACGCTGGTTATCGCGTTGCGGGATGTATTCGTAAGTGTCGGTTCTCTGTACACCGCAATCAACGATACACTTTCCGTTACCGGCGCCGACGCAATGTCCGCTGCAAACGATGCCTACTCATATCTGAAAAAAGCCGCATCAAATAATGTCGCAGCAAAGGACCTCGTTGACCGGATGAGTCTGAGATACAAAGGTCAGGGGAGAAAGAAAACGACGGAACCTCCCGCTCCGTAACCATACACTTTGGAGAAACACTCAGGGTAGGGCGATTTGGTCTACTGACCCGTAGGGCAAACCGCCCTACATTTTGTCGTTTTTGAGTCGTTTTAATAAATCAGTTCACAAAACTTGTGAACCGGTTCAATAATTTGTTGAAGTAGTTCACAACACTCCTGAACTATTTCAATAACGGTATGAATACGTTCATAAACGTCATGAATCTATTCAGTAATCTATTGAAATATTTCACAAACCGGATGTAGTAGTTCAGAACAGCGATGAACTAGTATGTCGGCACGACGAATTATTTCAAGGAGTTCTTAAACCTGAGAATGAATATTTTTTAATCCTGCAACCGCCTGAGAAGTTGTATCTGTCCCGCATGATACAAATCGTGCGAAGCGATGCCGATAATGGTTGAAAGGTTGTTCACCTTGCTTCCTTTTGGGGTGATGAGCAAATCTTTTTCATCCAAATTCACAATAGCTTCCCGCAAGGAACGATGTGTTGTTTCCAACAAAGAAATTTCTTCACGCCACGCTGACTCCAAACGTCCTGAAGGACATTTGAACCAGTTGCTTCCCTTCAAGGGGAAGGAGCCACGTTTCTCACCAAGGATTCTTCGCCGCACCGCGTATTTCCAGTACGCGCAATGAACAACAATTTCCCGGATGTTGTGTCTTCCGTTGTGCGGTCTCCATGCGGCTTGCTCGACTTTCAAACCACGAATTGAACCGCGTAGATTGGGTCCGTGCCATGCTTTTTTCTCGAATGCTTCATCGAGCATTTTCAATAACATTTCTGTTGTTGCTACGTGATTTGATTTCATCGTTTCATAATTGTGTTTGTTGAGAATACATTTTTCATCCACAGATTCTATAAAAGTACTACGGGTAATCGAATTAATAATTCGACTTATCGCACCAACACAAGTTTCCTTGTCTCCACAAAATTTTCCGCTTGTAACCGATAGAAATATATCCCGCTTGAAAAATTCGTGGCATTCCACTCCACCGATTTTACTCCTGCCTGTTGTACTTCATCAACCAATGTTGCTACTTCTCGTCCGAGAATGTCATAGACCTTGAGTGATACATCACTTTTAACTTTTAACTGATAACTTATAATAGTCAATGGATTGAACGGGTTGGGATAATTTTGTTCAAGTTTGTAGGCGAGCGGTAGTTCAGGATAATCACCGACTGCGGTTGTAACATCAAATACGCGGAGTGTATCGAACATTGAGATCCCCTTCACTGTGTACAAGTAAAGAGTATCACTGGCCGGCATAGGAGCGTTTGCAGTATCATCGAAAATATTCACCCTCCATGTTCTTTTTAGAGTACCCTGAATATCTTCTTTAAAATATATATTGAACGCAGTAGTAACTGTTCCTGTTTTAAAAAAAACTGTTTTAACAAATTCTCCCGTCGTCAAATTCTTTATGCGGTAACTTATGGGTTTTGCTGAAATGCGGTTAGAAGGTGTGTTCGGATAGAGCGTATCGGCAAGAGATGTGTCAACAACATCAGAATAAAAGATAACGGCGTAATCATTGGGCATCCGGAAACATTTATACTTCAAACCGGTACCACTGCCACTCCAATAAAAAGGATTGAACGTATAAGTCAATTTGCTACTTGAAGAATCATTCCATCGAGAGAAGTTTTCATTCTTCGTTGTGAGAATATCCTCATTATAAAAAGACAATCCATCAAACACAGGCGACTCGACGTTTGGTATAATCGCTTGTTGAGAAAGAACATTATATCCCGCAGTAGAATCGAAAACGGTAAGGTATTTTTTGTAAGCGCCGGTCGTTGAATCTTTGTCCTCAAAAGTGAGGTAATAATCATGACCGGTAAGTCGGGAAGAATCTACAATGGTTACTCTCCACGGAATTTGTGCAAATCCGGAAATAATTTTCCGTCGAATCCCTCCAACCGTATCCCGATTTGTCATTTTCACAAACCTGTCAGTAACGACCTGTGCGGACGAATTTCCATCCGAGACGAGAATCTTGAAAATCATACGATGCGAGTTTGGCAACGTGGTTATGTTGATAGAGACTGTTTGTGGTATCGTATCAGAGAGAATCATCAACGAATCGGCGAGTGAAAATACATTTCCACCATCAATACTATATAATATTTCCATGGTCAACGAATCTTCTTCAACATCGGCAGAAAGAATTTGAATATCTTGAGTATTTGTTCGAACCGTATCATCTTTCGTAAATCCTTGGTCAAGAATTTTAATAAACGGTATTCCATCGGAAGCATTATTCACCGAAACATCGTGCGAAAGTGCAAGTGCGTAAACACTCCCTTGTTCATCTTTGATGAAGATTTTCAATAAACCGAACGGACTGTCTTGAAGATTCTCCGTTGCAAGTTGATAAGAACCGGTGTTAGAAATTAACTTTTCAACTAACGCCCAATGCTCTCCATAATCCGGACTGTACCAAAGATCCACTGTTCCGCCAGTACGAGTCGAACTCCATTCGATTATTTCAGTTCCACTTAATTCTCTATGGTTATTCAAATTGGTAAACGCAGCCGAATGAAGAACCGAGTCCATATTAAATTTCGAGTTCCATAATGCTCTTGCCGCAAGCACTTTCTGACCGATTTCATCTTTCGTATATCCCATTGCCAAAAGTGATACAACACGCTTCGTTTCACCTGATGCAAGTGAAAAATAATTTGTTCCGTAGATGTGGTCTCCATCTTGCGGAGACGGAATGATTGAATCAATTCTTCCGGGTTTTAAACGACTCCATAATAACTCGTCATCATTCATAGGAGGGCTTGCGGTAATACTAAAATGAGAAAAACTTCCAATACTATCATTATCAGGGGTTTGAATAAAGGCTTCTCCGATGACTCCAACTTTTTGTCCCTGATTACCTACTCCATCATTATCCCACGCATAAATAAAATTGCTCTGTCTGTCAATAAATGCTATATCATCATTCAAGTCACCATCTCCTCCTAACATACTTCCGGTGATAGTTCCAAAGACAACTTTCTCATAGTTATATGTTCCCGTGTTTGTAATATCGTACATCTTTATGAGCACATCATTGAACAGCGGATGTGCAAGTTGAAAATATCTGACGGCGACAGAAATGCCATATCCTTTCTTGGTTGAATCGGTTGTGTCAGGTAAGAAATATGAATTGAATTCATCATCCAAATAATCATCCATTTGAAAATATGTTTAAAGACCG
>JACPVN010000372.1 GCA_016191715.1 Ignavibacteriota bacterium
AGAGTATCGTTCCCGTACATTCATTGTTTGGTCAAGCCTTACTAACCCATCGTTGAGTGTGCCAACCCACAGTGCTTTTGTATTTGCGGAAAAAGCGCGTGTATCGTTTAATTGTATGCTTCGAACGCCGTCCTGAAACTCTCTGTATGATCGAAATTTTACCGGCTGATACTCAATTTTATTGAGACCATTCCCATTAGTTCCCACCCAGTTAATCCCCGCGTTATCCGAAAAAAAATCCGTAGTATTACCTGATAAACTATGAGGGTTCAACGGTTCATGCTCATATTTTTTCCATGTTGCGGTTCTCTGTGAGAAGCGAAAAATTTCTTTACCCTCGCTGTTTAGCCATATATCCCCATTTTCATTTTGCAATACACTGCTGAGAGAACGTATCGGTACTCGTTTTCCATGTTCCATAAAGTGGTCGGTATAAGTCCACGTTAATGTTTGTAAATCGAAGCACGCTATCCCGGTTTCAGTCCAGCTTCGCAAAACCCAGACTTTATCGGTATTGTCAACAAAGGCGTGCATGTTAGAAATTGGTTCTGATCGCGATAAAAATTCATCCGGTAAAGCATATTGCTTTGGGATTCCTGTCAGTCTATTTAAAACATTGAGCGTTTTATTCGTGAGAACGATTGGGGTTCCTCTTGAATCCTGAACCAGCATAAATATAGGCAACGTTTGAGAGATGCTGTATTCATCTCCATGGAACTTCATTGGAGTAAAACGTTTTGAATTCCACCGGAACATGAACAAGCCGCTATCATTCGTTACGTAGTACTCTCCGGGATGATTCTTTGCTTCGATTATTTGCTTTCGAGGATTAAACCGCAAATCTTTTCTTTTTCTTTGAGGCACCTTTATTCTTTGCATTGAATCATGAGCATGTTCATAGACATAAAGTTCTGTTCCCACATTAATCCATACTCTGCCTACTGAATCTTCATAATATTTTCCAAAATAATCGGGAGTATATCTGAACGGAAATGAAATGTTGTAACGCCTCATCCGTTCCGTAGCGGTGTTAAACATACTTAAGCCTTCCGCCGTCAGTATCCAAACCATTCCATGTCTATCGCCATAGACTGCAGTGATGTGATTGCTTTGCAGGCTTGCGCTATCGAAAGGGTTATGACGAAATGCTTTGAACGTGAAGCCATCATAACGGTACAAACCGTCAATGGTTCCTATCCAGATAAATCCATCGCTGTCCTGTCCTAACGATGTGACTTGCGACTGAGTGAGTCCTTCTTCCACACCGATGCGGGTGATTTTAATATCATCTTGCTGTGCAGGGCACAATGGTATGAGCGCGGCAACAAGAAGAATGAGGATAATCAATCTGTACATGACGGGTAAAGATAGCCACTCATAAACCAAAAACAAAAAAGCCGACTCGTGAATGAATCGGCTTCTAATAATAAGATTGTAGGGATTTGATACATCAAATCCCTACTGTAGTACAAAAACTATTTTATTAAGACCATTCGTTTAATATCTGTAAATGTTTGTTCTATTCCATCCTCGTCAACCGATTCAACATTGATGCGATAGAAATAGACACCGCTGGCGAAGTTTGTTGCATTGAATGGCAGTTCGTATTCGCCTTGCTCCATTACCTGATTGTTTAATAATGTTGTAATTTCCTGACCAAACATGTTATATATTTTCAATGTCACCAATCCGAAATTTGCAATCTGAAATCCGAAATTCGTTGTCGGATTGAACGGGTTCGGATAGTTCTGTTTAAGTGCAAATTCACTTGGAATTATTGAATTATTGATATAGCCGTCGCCTTCAGGCGAGGGAGGCGGTAATTCAGAAGAAGGAATAATTCTTATTCGGTTTTCTAATGACAAATGACTATTGACCAATGACGATAACGTAAGCGTTCCTGCCTGATATGATTTTACCCAATATCCTTTGCCGGGATGAATTGTATCTGAAGAAGAATATCCACCTTTATATTCAAAGAAATCTGATGTCACTATTCCGCCAGGGTTCGAGGCAATCATATTCACAGCAAGTGGGTCGGAGATTGAACCGACTAAGTTCCATCCTTCGTTCACAGGAATTGATTGGTACTGATGAACATTTCCAACTACACCAACATTTTGCACACCGGTGAATTTCATCCAATAGCCAACGCCATTAGCAAGTGTTTCTTTTTCCACGTATGTTCCTTCATACGCAAATGCAAGTGAAGTAGCACTACTAAACAGGGATGATTTCCGATAGTCTGGAACACTAAGGGGAACTGATAGTAAATTCCATCGGTCGGCAATAGAAACCAAAATTGTTTTTGTCC
>JACPVN010000373.1 GCA_016191715.1 Ignavibacteriota bacterium
CTTCAATCACATATAAATTATGTGCTTCAGCTAACTTCATAATCTCATCCATCTCAGCCGAAATGCCTGCGTAATGAACCGGAAATATTGCTTTCGTTTTTTTAGTAATTCGTTTCTCCACATCCTTTGGGTCAGGCGTAAAAGTCTTCGCATTGATTTCACAGAAAACCGGAGTCCCGCCAGCACGTAACACAGCATTCGCAGTCGAAACGAATGTGAAACTCTGAAGAATTACTTCATTGCCCGGTTGCAAACTAAGAATCATCGTTGCAATTTCCATTGCGTGTGTGCATGATGTTGTGAGCAACGCGTGTTTCATTCCGAAAAGTCGTTTCAACTCAGTTTCAGCTTCTTTGCAGAATACTCCATCACCCGAAAGTTTCCCGGAATCAAAAACTTTGTGAAGATAATCGGCGACTGATTGGTCAACAAACGGCTTGTTAAATGGTATTAATCTTTTCTTTTCTTCTTTCATTTATTTAATCATTTCACCTTTGTGTCCTTCGCGTCTACTCTGTGTACTTTGCGGTTAAAGAATATTCACTTAACCGCTTAGAACGCGAAGGAGACGCGAAGTTCACAAAGGTTTACAAATAAAACTGAAGTAACTTCTCAACTGCACTCTTCATATCATGGTGTGCAACAACAAACTCACGGCCGGAATTCCCGTGACGAAGTATTAATTCAGAATGATCAAGATACTCCTGAATCTTCAAAGCCAGGTCGTGACTATTTCCAACCTGAAACAGGAAACCGGAAACTCCATCAGAAACCTGATACACATTTCCACCTGCATTCGCGGCAATGACAGGCAACTTCATCGCCATTGCATCAAGCACAACAAGCGAGAACAACTCATCACGACTCGGAAACACGAACACATCCATCGCACTTAAATATCCAATCACATCGCTCTGAAATCCGCACAAGAAGATACTCTTTTCTAATTGATTTTTCCTGATAAACTCTTTTATCTGAAAATAATACTCCTCGCAATGCGTTTCAAACGGAGACTCACTGAGAGTCGAATGGCGTTTCCGAGTCGGCTCGCCAACAACAAGAAACTTCACTCG
Source organism: Ignavibacteriota bacterium (assembly GCA_016191715.1). Taxonomy (GTDB): domain Bacteria; phylum Bacteroidota; class Ignavibacteria; order UBA10030; family SZUA-254; genus FW602-bin19. The sequence continues at coordinate 1,074 of JACPVN010000373.1, forward strand.
CTCACGAAACTCAAATGGAAGATGGAGAAAACTTTCCACAAAGTCCATCACACTTTTTCCCGGGTCAATGCGCATCATGGCGCCAATGACAACATCATCGGGTTCAATTCCATAGTGCGAACGAATCTTCGCCCGCCTGTTTTCGTCTCGCTTGTAATGCTCTACATTTCTTCCGTACGGAAGATAATGAAATTTTTCCGTAGGAACAGGATAACGCTCCGGCAAAACTCTGTTTAATTCTTTCGACGAAGAAAAGAACGCATTTACCCGACTGTAAATGAAGCGATGAAATATATCCCGCTTCTTGTTCACACCCATGTAAATGCTCATCAGCAATTTTCGTTTGGAGTTACCAAGCAACGCCAACGATGCCTGCCAAATATCCCTATGAAAATGGACATGGACAACCGAAATTTCCTCATGCTTTATCAACGACCTGATGGAAAATATAGAGCGCAGACTTAACTTGAAATAACTCGGGACATCAATTGTTAGAATGTTATTCGCTTTCAGAAATTCTTCCACTTTGGAATCGGGATAGCAGACCGCCCACACTTTCCATCCTCGTTTCTGAATTTCCACCATCATTGAGCAGGCATAAATCTCCAATCCTCCCCACGATTGGGAGGTGCAAAAATGAAGTGTAGTTGGTTTAGTCATTCAACAACAAACTTCATTGTGTCATACCTGCGCCTGCCTGCGGCAGGCAGACGCGGGAATGACAAGAAAAGACGATTTGGAAACAACAGTTGGATTTATCCGACTTGAAAACAATAGCGTCACCGTTCACGGTGATGCGGTGTTCGTTTACCACTTCCCCTCCACCATCAACACAAAATTCCGAATCGGTGCGATGTTACCAATCAACTCAACGTAATTGTAGTTGAACAGATTGTTCACATGAAACGATGACGAAAGCGGAAGTCCGGCAAAATCCCAATCTGTGTTGAGATGCAAATCGGTAACATACGCAGGCACCCGCTTCTCTCCTTGTTTGATTATTCCAAGCACAGCGAACTCCTCATCAATCCTGTCCGCCTTGCTGATGAAACGAAAATCAATGCCGAGTTCAAGCGGATGAATGGATACGTTTCCGTTCACATAGAGCAAATGTCTCGGACGATATTTCATCAAATCATTTTTTGATATATCTTCCGGATAAATGTATGTGTAACCAACATCGCCCGAAAGAACACCATCGAACCAACTCGTCCTGAGATTAATTTCCGCGCCTTGAATTCTTGCTCGTGTTATGTTTTGAAACTGCACTTGTCCGGAAGTATTGAACGTCGGCTCAATCAAATCCCAAAACTCATTTCTGAACAACGATACTTCCGCCATCATATTGTTGCCAAGAATCTGTGTCCCTCCAACTTCATACGACCAACTATGTTCCGAGCGAAGCAACGGATTTGGAATGACTGCAATTCCTGCCGCATCGGTTGTTGAATACACTTCTGCGGCTGACGGTGCACGGAAACCGCGCCCGATTGCAAGTCGTGCGCTCGTTCCTTCATTCGGATTAAATGTTAATCCAAATTTAGGATTGAAATGTTGTTCGCTCTCCGTTCCCTCAAGCCGGTGATAATCCAATCGTCCGCCAATTGTCAAACGAAGTTGCAACATAAGTTCAACTTCATCCTGAAAGAAACCGGCAAAACACGTACTGCTATGCTTCCCAAAAATCGCATCTGCATCAACAGAACTGAAGTTTGTGTAAATTCCTCCCGTAAAGATATTCGATGGAGAGAATTGATGAACGACTTGTCCTTCAAAATTCATCGCGCTCGAAGTTGAACGATTCCCATTCGTGTCAAGACTATTCGGAATATTATCTTCCCATTTCGTCTGATACAAACTTGATTTGAATGTTAAAAAAGTTTCAGGAGAAAGAATTCTTTTATACGCTCCGCCAAGATTCCATCGAAACGATTCAACACGGTCATCGAGTTGATTGGCGGGAGGAATCAATGCGCTGTCGAGATTTTTCCAGTAGAGAAAGTTTCCGCGTCGTTGGTCAAGTACGCCGGCGGAAAAAGAAAACGACTCGTACGGCGATGATTCAACTCCAATCTTCAACCATCCGTTCCATCTCGTCCAGTGATTGTTCATCTGATAACCATCGTCTTCTGTCCTGTTTGCGATTGCAAGTACACTCACGTTTCCAATTTTTCTTTGATGACTTAACCGTAGTCCGTTCACAAACCGAGTTTTATCGCTCCATTTCCATTCAGGATAATACGGTGAATCATACATTCCTCCGTACAATTGTAATCGTGTTTCAGGAATTTCGCTTGCAGATTTTGTAATGATGTTGATAACCCCGCCAAGCGCGCTTGACCCGAACAATGCTGAACCAGCGCCTTTCACAATTTCAATCCGCTCGATGTTGTTTACCGGAAAACTTTCCCAGATGATTTCGCCCGTATCGCCGCTCAACATCGGCAAACCATCAACAAGAATCAGAACACGCGTTCCGACTCCTTTGCTGTAACCGGTCGAGCCGCGAATGTTTACCTGCGATTGAACAAAACTTAC
>JACPVN010000367.1 GCA_016191715.1 Ignavibacteriota bacterium
AAAAAGGTGTTTGTCTTTTGCTCGATGCAGGCGCCAATGTGGATTGCCGTCCTCAACATTTATTTGAGTTTGCTATCATGGGGAGTATTTACGCTAAGGAAATGTTTAATTTCCCGAATCCTTCTATTGGATTACTCAGCGTCGGTGAAGAAGAATCAAAAGGGAATGAAGTAGTAAAAGAAACGCACAAACTTCTCTCGAAGAGCAATCTTAACTTTATCGGTAATGTGGAAGGGCGCGACATCCTGAACGGTAAAGCACACGTTGTTGTGTGTGATGGTTTTGTCGGGAACATTGTTTTGAAATTCGGTGAGAGCGTTCCATTGTTCATCAAAAACCGGTTGAAGGAAGTTTTCAACAAGAATATTCTGTTGAAACTGATGGGCGGAATGTTGAGAAATTCACTCCGCTCTGTTTTCAAAAGTATGGATTATGAAGAACATGGCGGCGTGCCGATACTTGGAGTGAAAGGCGTGGCGATTATTGGTCACGGCAAATCCACGCCGAAAGCAATCAAGAATATGATTTTGAAAGCGGAAGAGACAGTCCGAAAACAAATCAATGAGCGAATCCAAGAAGCTTTGCTTAATCAAGTACTCATAGAAAGGTAACGAGTTGTCAGAGCGAATTCGAGCCGCAATCACTGCGGTTGGTCATTACGTTCCGGAGAAAATTCTCTCGAACAAAGAATTAGAGAAAATGGTTGACACCACCGATGAGTGGATAGTCACACGCACGGGAATCCGTGAGCGACGCATTCTTGAGCAAGGCGGAACATCGGAACTTGCCGCACCTGCCGCACTTGCCTGTTTGAAGAACCGCGGCATCGAAGCGGGCGAGATTGATGTGATTATTGTTGCAACAATCTCTCCGGATATGTTTTTCCCTTCGACTGCATGTTTGGTACAGGAAAAAATCGGAGCGAAAAATGCATGGTGCTTTGATGTTTCAGCGGCTTGTTCGGGGTTTGTTTTTGCACTTGTCACAGGTTGTCAGTTCATTGAGGCGGGAACGTACAAAAAAGTGTTGGTTATTGGTTCGGATAAGATGAGCGCGATAACGGATTACACAGACAGAAATACCTGTGTACTTTTCGGTGATGCCGGTGCGGCTGTTTTGCTGGAACCGAGCGATGATCCGAATTTAGGAGTTATGGACCATCGTCTGTATTCTGATGGCGCAGGAAAAAATGCGTTGTATCAAAAAGGGGGTGGAAGTCTGAACCCGCCGACGTACCAAACGATTGATAACAAAATGCACTACATCTATCAAGATGGAAAATCGGTGTTCAAAGTTGCTGTGATTGGAATGGCGGATGTCTCTGCAGAAATCATGAAACGAAACAACCTGACAGGCGCTGATGTTGATTGGCTTGTCCCGCATCAGGCAAACTTGCGCATCATTGATGCGTGCCGTGAAAGAATGAATCTCGACCCATCGAAAGTCATGATTAATATTGACAAGTATGGTAACACAACCGCGGCAACAATTCCTCTTTGTCTTTCGGAGTGGTGGCATGCAGGAAAGTTGAAACGCGGGCAGAAGGTGGTGCTTTCAAGTTTTGGTGCGGGATATACTTGGGGTGCGGTTTTGGTAAACTGGAGCATTGATCCTAAGTCATAATTGAGTCATGCATAACTTAGCTTATATCTTCCCCGGTCAAGGTTCCCAATATGTTGGAATGGGAAAAGATTTGTTTGAACAGAACGAACAAGCGTGTGCAATGTTCAACCAAGCAGACGAGTTGCTTGGAGTTTCCCTTAGTAAGATTTGTTTTGAAGGACCGGAAGAGGAACTCAAGCAGACCAAGAATACTCAACCTGCGATCTTCTTACACAGCGTGGTTCTTTCTAGTCTATTTGGTAATCAGGATGTTGCAATGGTTGCAGGTCATTCACTCGGAGAATATTCTGCGCTGGTGTATGCAGGCGCGTTATCGTTTGAAGATGGATTGAAGATTGTCCGCTTACGCGGTGAGTTGATGCAACGAGCAGGAGAGTTGCAACCCGGAACGATGGCGGCAGTCGTTGGACTTGAATCAAATATTCTTGAATCGGTTTGTTTGGAAGCAAGCGCCGAGGGAATAGTTCAGTGTGCGAACTTTAATTCACCGGGACAGATAGTGATAAGCGGTTCAATTCCCGGCGTGAAGAAAGCAATGGAACTTGCAAAGTCACGCGGCGCAAAGTTAGTGAAGGAATTAGTCATCAGCGGTGCGTTCCATTCACCCTTGATGGAATATGCTGTCGAAGGATTATCGAAAGCGCTTGATGCAATCACGATGAACGATGCGACCATTCCGGTCTATGCAAATGTTACGGCAAAACCCGTAACCAAAGCAACCGAAATCCGTCAACTCCTGAAAGACCAATTGACGAAACCGGTTCGCTGGGAAGAATC
>JACPVN010000368.1 GCA_016191715.1 Ignavibacteriota bacterium
AATTATTTTTTTTTTTTTTTTTTCGACAGAAATATTCCTTTCTTTCAATCTATTAAAGAAATGCTCAACACCATTAACGCTTGTGAAGATCATTCCATCGTACATATAAAGTGACTCAATTGCCTTGTCACACTCGTCCCATGATTCCGGCGAAACGATTTCAATCATCGGAAAGAGAACCGGAGCGAATCCGTTTCGTTCAAGCAGTTTAATTAATTCATCTGCTTGGTGCTTGGCGCGAGTGACGAGAATTTTTTTCAAGTCAAAAAAAAAGTAGTCGAGTAGTTGAGTATATGAGTAGTTGAGAAAATACGAAGTACAAAGAACAAAGTACAAAGTACCAATGACTAATGACTATTGACCAATGACCGGATTGATTCAAGTATTTCTCTTCCACCACCATCGTACAACGTCTTTGCTAGTTGTTCTCCAAGTTTCTCAGAGTCATCAGGATTGCCATGAATTTTTCCTCGAACAATTTTCTTTCCATCAAGACTTCCAATAAGAGCATCGAGATAGAAAATGTTATCTTCAATTCGTCCGTAAGCGCCAATCGGGATTTGACAACCGCCTTCGAGAGAGCGAAGCAACGCACGTTCTCCTGAAGTTGAAATGAATGTCGGTTGGCTGTTCAACGATTCGATAATTTCCGTAACTTGTTTATCGTTTTGCCTGATTTCAATCGCAAGCGCGCCTTGTCCGACAGCGGGAAGCATTTTCTCAAGCGGAAGTTCTTCTGTGATTCGTTCATTGAATCCAAGTCGAACAACGCCGGCACGTGCAAGTAACATTCCGTCCCAATCCGATTCATCGAGTTTTGCAAGCCGTGTGTTGAGATTTCCGCGAATATCAACAATCTGTAAATCAGGTCGCCATGCAAGCAACTGAGATTTTCGTCTCAAACTACTCGTTGCTACAATTGCATTTTGTGGTAAATCTTCAAAATGTTTGTAGCACTTTTCCTTGTTTGCGATGAATACATCACGAACATCTTCACGTTTACTGACTGCGCCGATGCACAAACCTTCCGGCAATTGTGTTGGTAAATCTTTCAGACTGTGAACTGCGGCATCAATTTTCTTTTCAAGCATTGCTTGTTCGATTTCGCGAGTGAACAATCCTTTATCACCAATTTTGGAAAGGGGAGAGTCGAGGATTTTATCGCCGGTAGTTTTGATAATTTGAATTTCGATGGAAAGTTTGGGGAATTTTTTTTCAAGTTCAGATTTTACCCATTCGGTTTGCCAGAGAGCAAGTTGGCTTCCGCGGCTTCCGAGCATTAGTTTATTCATGGTGACCGCTTGTTAGAAATCGTTGAAACGATTTCAGTGATGCATTATTCTTCACCCACGACTGAAGTCGTGGGCTAAAAGAAAATAATGAAACTGATTTATCAACTTTCAATTTATCATTACTCATGCGTTACTTTCTTATCCAATCCAAACAATGAACGAAGCAAATGAAGTTTATGCCGTGTTTCGTCTTCGCTTGATGCTGTTCCGTTTTTCAGGTTGACCATCGGTTGATGCAAAATCTTGTTGACGATTCTATTGGTAATCAACTCGACTTCCTGAAGTTGCTCGTCGGAGAAATGATGCCTGTGCTTTTCCAATTCTCCGCGACGAATTGCTTCGACACTCTCGCGCAGTTGCTGAATTGTCGGAGTGACTTGCAAAGAGTTGTACCAGTTGCTGAAATCAATCAGTTCATCGAGTATGATTTGCTGAACCTTCGGGACTTCTGCTTTCCGACGTTCAAGGTTGACATCAATGATATGACTGAGCGCGTCAATGTCGTGGTAGAAAACGTTGTCAATTTTATTGCACGCGGGGTCAATATTGCGCGGCACTCCGATGTCAACAATGACGAGCGGACGATTGCCCCGTTGTTTCATTGCTTGTTTGATATCGGAAGCAGTGAGGATGTGTGTCGGAATGTTGATTGAACTGACAACGATGTCTGCGTTTTTTAATTCGTTCGCCAGATTAGAAAATTCGACGACACTTCCTCCGAATTTACCGACAAGTTCTTCTGCACGTTCGCGTGTTCGGTTTGCAATTAGTAATTTACCGAGTTTCTTTTCGAGCAGATGTTTTTTCGTTAATTCGCCCGTCTCTCCAGCGCCGATGAGAAGCGCTGTACGTTTTGATAAATCATCAAATATCTTTGATGCAAGTTCAGTTGCGGCATAACTGACCGAAACAGCTCCTTCACCAAGCGCTGTTTCTGTGCGAACACGTTTTCCGACATGAAGCGATTTGTTGAATAACCTTGTCAGTATCACTCCGGTTGATGATATCTCCCGTGCAAGTAAAAATGAATCCTTGATTTGTCCGAGAATCTGAATATCACCAAGAATCATCGAATCTATTCCTGAAGCAACGCGAAGCAAATGCTTCACTGCATTGTAAGAGGAAAGATGGTAGAAATTCTCCGGCTTGACAATTCCCGAAATATTTTTTGCTGTGGCGAGTGTTTGCCAGAGGGGCGTTCCGTTTGGGTATTCGTTTTTCGGGACGAAGTATAACTCCGTCCGATTGCATGTTGAGACGAGAACGACCTCGTTGAACTTCTGTCCTTTCGTAGATGAAAGAAATGCACGTAGTTCTTCATTCGAGAACGAAAACTTTTCCCGTACTTCAATCGGCGCAGTCCGATGATTAATTCCCAAACAAAAGAGGTTAATCATTCACACCCTTCAACTTCGCTCAGGGTGACACCGTATTCTGTTTTCTTGATTGACAACACGTACTTACTGGAAATTATGAAAGTTACTGAACGCC
>JACPVN010000369.1 GCA_016191715.1 Ignavibacteriota bacterium
AAAAAGAAATAAATGAGCAGAAGAAGAATGGATAGTAGTCCGGCTTTAACATAGATGGATTTTCTATGTGGCTTTTTTCTTTCTGTTTGATGATGTTTTGACGTCCGTTTTGGTGACATAGGGCAATGAATTTTGCGTCCCATTGTAAGAGGTTATTCTGAGGATTGCAAATTCAAGGAGAGATTGGTATCATGGGGCGGCTTTATTGTTACTCTGTCTCGCAGTCAAAAAATCAAAAGGAAAATTTATGAAAACAATGCTACGCCTTCTCATCATTATCGGAGTTGTCGCTTCGACACTCTCTGCTCAATCGTTACAATATCCTCCGACAAACAAAGTCGAACAAGTTGATACGTACTTCGGAATGCAGGTTGCCGACCCGTATCGTTGGCTTGAAGTTGATACATCGAAAGAAGTTGCCGAATGGGTGAAAGCCCAAAACGATGTGACGTTTTCCTACCTCGAACAAATTCCGTTTCGCCAACAAGTGAAAGAGCGAATGACGAAGTTATGGGATTACCCGAAATACTCGACTCCGTTTCGGGCGGGAAGTAATTATTTCTTTTTCAAAAATGACGGATTGCAAAACCAAAGCGTGATGTACATTCAAAAAGGATTGGACGGAGCGCCTGAAGTGTTTCTTGACCCGAACAGATTTTCGAGCGATGGAACTGCTTCGCTCGGCGGACTTGCAATTTCGAAGGATGGAAAATATTGTGCCTATGGAATTTCAAAGAGTGGTTCCGATTGGAGAACGTTCTATGTCATGGAAGTGGAATCAAAGAGAAAGTTAGATGATGAATTACAGTGGAGTAAATTTTCCGGCATCGCATGGTTCCGTGACGGATTTTATTATAGCCGTTACGATGCACCAACGAACGAAGCAACAGCGATGTCGAACAAGAATGAATATCATAAGGTGTATTATCACGTTCTCGGAACGAAACAAAGCCGTGACATTCTTGTCTATGAAGATAAAACAAATCCGCAGCGGCTTCACGGCTGTGGCGTTTCGGAAGATGAACGATTCTTATTTCTTTTAGTTTCGCAGGGTGGAACCCGCGGGAACGCTTTGTATTATCGCGATTTGAAATCGGGAAGAGATATGTTTATTCCGATTTCACAAACATTTGACGACCAGTTTTCCGCATTAAATAATTTCGGAGACCAACTACTCATCCGCACCAACAAAAACGCACCGAATGGAAAACTCCTTCTTGTTGATACGAGAGACCCTCGTGAACAAAATTGGGTAGAATTCATTCCCGAGCAAAAAGAACCGCTGAGTAGTGTTACAACTGCCGGAGAGAAAATTTTCGTCACGTACATGAAAGATGTAATGCCGCGAGTCTATGTATACAATACTTCAGGAGTGATGGAGAATGAAATTCTGCTTCCGATGGTCGGTTCGGTCGGTGGTTTCGGTGGAAAGAAGGAAGACTCGTTCGTGTTCTTCACGATGACTTCGTTTACAACGCCCTCTTCAATGTACAAGTATGATTTGGCAACGTGGCAAATTTCGCTCTTCAGAAAAACGGAATTGGATTTCAAAGATGATGAGTACGAAACGAAGCAAGTGTTCTACAACAGTAAAGACGGAACACGTATCCCGATGTTCATCGTTCATAAAAAAGATTTGAAACTGAACGGGAAGAATCCGACAATGTTGTATGGTTACGGAGGATTCAATGCAAGTATGAACCCTTCCTTTGACCCGGCACGATTAGTATGGCTTGAACAAGGCGGTGTCTATGCAATTGCAAATCTGCGTGGCGGAAGTGAGTACGGAGAGAAGTGGCACGAAGCAGGAACAAAGTTGAACAAGCAAAATGTGTTTGATGATTTCATCGCCGCGGCGGAATATCTTATTAAACAAAAATACACTTCGTCGGAGAAGTTGGCAATTTACGGACGCTCGAACGGCGGTTTGCTCATCGGCGCTGTGACGAATCAGCGACCGGATTTATTCCGCGTTGCACTTCCCGCTGTCGGCGTGATGGACATGTTACGCTTCCACAAGTTTACCATCGGCTGGTCGTGGACGAATGATTACGGTTCGAGTGATGATGAAACGCAGTTCAAATATCTGTACAAATATTCACCGCTTCACAACATCCGCGCGAAAGTTGATTATCCCGCAACACTTGTTACCACTGCCGACCATGATGACCGCGTGGTTCCTGCACATTCATTCAAATACATCTCGACATTGCAAGAAAAATATCAGGGTAAAAATCCTATCCTCATCCGCATCGAAACAAAAGCCGGACACGGCGGCGGCAAACCGACAACGAAAATCATTGAGGAAAATTCCGATATGTTCGCGTTTACGTGGTACAATATGGGAGTGACACCGAAGTGGTGAGTTGAGAGTATGTGAGTAGTTGAGATAGGGAGTTGGAATCATGGAGTGATGGAGCAAACTCTCTTGTAGTGTGGACTCTGCGTTCTCTGCGTCTCTGTGGTTCAAGAAGCTGTTGAACCACAGAGACGCAATAGTTAATTGAGTAATTTTCTTTATGGTTTTCCGCGTCGTGATGTTGGTTGTTCACGGTGACCTGTTGGAGGATCGCTGTTTGATGATGCAACGCGTTGTGTACCAAAATCTCTTATCTTGTTTTCAACTGGCGGTGAAGGATTCACCGGATAATAAACCGGTACTGCGATAGGAAGAGGATCAGGACATGGTGGTGGAGCGCAAGTTAAGCATGGAGGTCTTGGATTAGGTCTCGGAGGCGGGGGAGGTGGATAATCGTCAACAAGAATAATAGTATCAACGAGCGGTTCCTGTGTGGATGGAAGTTCTCTATCGAATAATTTTCCGCCAAAGAGAATTCCGTCAACTAATCCGTCAGATGAATGAAACCGAACGAGGGCTTGTTCAAACTTATTATCGTCGAATGCAAGAATGATTGCATTGTTTTCTTGCCTGAATAATCCGCTCCGTTTTGAAAATTTACTTGCGGAATTTCCTGTCGGCTCAGTCAATGTAAATTTCATGTCATCATAAAATTGCAGACATGACGCAAACCATGAAGTATCATCTGACGGATAAAAGGCGCCGACGAGTAGTTTCTCATTCTTCCCAAATTCTTTTCTAATAAATTTCGCCTGCATTCCGTCCGGATAAGTAACGAGCAGGCGATTCCCTTGTATCTCAAAAGCATAGAACTCAGTTTCTCCTTCACCGGAGATAACGAAGTTGTTGCGTTGAAGTGAATATGACTGTGGAATTCTATCCAACTCAAGTTTTGTATCAGAAAGAAAAGTCAGAGTATGAACTTCCTCGTAGGTTGGGTATTCCCAACTTCCCCGAAGGAGAGAAAGTATTCGATGCTCGTCAAACGAAGTTTGGCTTTGTGATGTCGAAGCGATACCAAGTATCGCCGAAAATACAACAGTGAACGAAAGTAAAACGTGTTTCATTGATTTCTACTGAATTTTAGTCGTTCGCTACTGAACAACAACAGTGCCATTCCAAACTCAATGGATTAGGAAGAAAGCAAAGAAATCAAGCAAATTTCTAAACTCTCAAAGAATATGTGTCTTTGCTTGTCTTATGAAAACTACAACGAATTGGCTAAAGCCAACAGTCTGAAATCTCAATCAGAAGTTCCGACTCCCATTTCTTCCAACAAAAATCCCGCGCCGCCGACCATTTCCGTCACCCACAGCACATACCGAATATCCACTGCAATCGAACGGCTGTAATCCTGACTCCATGCGTAATCGTTGATTGTTGCTTCAAACGCGCGGTCGAAGTTTACGCCGATGAGTTCTCCGTCGGCATTCAGCACTGCGCTGCCGGAGTTACCGCCCGTTGTATCAAGATTGTACAGCATCGCAACGGGAACGTCGTTTAGTTTTTTGTTCTTGAATCGTCCGAAGTTTTTTGCTTTGTACTGTTCAATGAGTTTCAGTGGAGTGTTGTATGGTTCGATTCCGGTAGTTTTATCCAACACGCCGCGTATGGTCGTGAACGGAGCGGCATACAACGCATCGGCAGGTGAGTAGCCCTGAATTTTTCCGAATGTAAGTCGCAATGTGCTGTTCGCATCGGGGATAAAATCTTTCTTCATGAATTGCTGTTTTACATCAACAAGCAGAGCATACAATTTTGAGAGCGCACCATCCCTTTTCTGCCGTGTTTGCTTGAGTTGCTGATACGCGGGATACAACACACGCGCAAGATTGACGAACGGTTCGTTCAGTTGTTCAAGTTCTTCCGGCTTCTTGCTTAGTGCGTTCAATGCAAAATCATCTTCATTTAGTTTCGATGAAGAATACGTTTGTTCAAGAAAACGAGAAACCGATTGTTCGGAAAAATCATTGCCGAGAATGCTGTCGAGTTGGGAAATGCGTTGCCCCGATGGAAGTTTCCCTGCGCGGGTCAGCATTTCCTTCAAAAAGATTTTATCAACAGGTTCATGGTAATTCTTCACGCTGAGTTGGAGTGATTCTTTTGT
>JACPVN010000370.1 GCA_016191715.1 Ignavibacteriota bacterium
AATGTTGCGTGAGTATGCGCTTGCGCCGACGGTAATCATCTTCGGCTTCTCACGCGTCGCAACCGTTTCAACTTCATCAAGGTCTATGAAGCCGGTTTCTTTTTTCACACCGTACGCAACGAAGTTGTATAACTGTCCGGAGAAATTGACAGGCGAGCCGTGCGTAAGATGTCCGCCGTGGGAAAGATTCATGCCAAGCACTTTATCTCCCGGTTTGATGAAGGTAAAATAAACAGCCATGTTTGCCTGCGAACCGGAATGCGGTTGAACGTTTGCGTACTCAGCGCCGAAAAGTTTTTTTGCGCGGTCGCGTGCAATGTTTTCTGCAACGTCAACAAACTCGCATCCGCCATAATAGCGTTTGCCCGGATAACCTTCTGCATATTTGTTTGTCATTACGGAGCCAAGCGCTTCAAGCACCGCCGTGCTGACAAAGTTCTCGGAAGCAATCAATTCGAGTTTGGTGTTCTGACGATTGGTTTCGTTTTGAATTGCTTGGAAGATGTCGGGGTCGCGTTTGTTTAGGGTATTCATAGTTCTTGTTCGGGAGTTGTTTTCGTTTCACTTTTTTTTAACCGCAAAGAGCACGAAGTTGATACGCAGAGAGCGCAAAGAGTTTATCGTTTTGAGTTTTTCGTCATATGAAGACAACGAACATCAATCATCAATCTTAAATCTCAAAGCACACATCTCAAAACTCATATCAAAGGGAAGTGAGCGTGTGGATTTTATCAAGTCGTTTCTGGTGTCGTCCGCCTTCGAACTCGGTGGTGAGGAAAGTTTTGATGATTTCGATTGTCCGTTCCCATGGAATGATGCGCGAGCCGATGCAGAGAATGTTTGCATTGTTGTGAAGCCGGGTGTACTTCGCGGCGTCAATGGATTCAACGACGGCGGCGCGAACGTTTTCATGTTTGTTGGCGACGATGCACATTCCGATTCCTGTTCCGCAGACAAGAATCGCAGTAGAAAATTTTCCCGATGAAACACCGGAAGCAACTTTGTGTGCGAAGTCGGGATAATCAACCGACTCGGTCGAGTGCGTGCCGAAATCCATGAACTCGTAGCCGAGTGATGTCAGCAGTGGCTTGATGTTTTCTTTGTATTCAAAACCTGCATGGTCTGCGCCGAGTGCAATCATAGGTCACCTTTATTCTTCTTCTGAAGGAACAAACCAGCGTTCACTTCCGCTCAATGTGAACGAGAGCCGGAGAATTTTATCTTTTTGTAATCCGTTGGCAGTCGTTCCGCGAAAACTGTATTCTGCCGCGATGTTCAATCGTGTGTCGCTGAAAATCGGAACGCCGAAACCGCCTGTGAATCCAAGTTCGTCAATCGGTTCGCCGTTGACTTTGAAATATGATGCGTCGTAGAAAAATCCTGCACGATAGGCGATACGTTGGAAGAATGTTGCAGTTCCTTCACGCCGCGGGAACAACTCTCCGCCAACACTGAAACGATAACTGTCGCGAAAACTTCCGGTGATAACTCCGTTGCCCGAAAAATTACTCCATTGTTGATAGTGGAGATCGCTTGCTAAGAGAAATTCCGGAGTGCGAAATGCAACACCGATTCCTAATCGAACAGGAATATTGAGTTGAGATTCAGGCAACGAAATTGTATCACGTGTTGTGATGTTTTGATTCGTCGCATCATACTTCAGGAAATGTTCTTCCGTTCCTGAAATCGTTGAACCAGTTGCCGCAACCAAACCAAGTGTCAACGACCGACTTGTATCGAGTTGGAGGATATTATTCAAGCCGGAATATATCAAACCAAACGAAGCACCCATTCCGTGCAATTGCATCGAACGGACTTCTTCCGCATTGGAATAATCCGAGATGCTGAACTTCTGTGAAACGATGTGCCTCATTGTGCCGAAGTAGTATGTGTATTTCGCACCGAAGTTGTAATCGGGATGCGGGACAAATGACAGACCGAGATGACCTACGGAAATTCCGCCTTCGCCTTTGTAATTGATGTTGTACAACAGACTTCCGAAGGACGAGTTTGAGACAATATTATAATTGATGGTGCTGAACGGAGTGATACCCGCACCGAGAACAATTCCTGACGGAGTATAGACAGGAAAGGCAACTATGAATCCACCGAACGATGTTCCGCTGAGAAACGCCGAGTTGGTTCCATCGGTTGTGTTGTATCCTTCGTACATTGCGCCGATCGAAAATCGTGTCCGGTTAATTGTTGACCACGATGCGGGGTTCAATCGTTCGATGCTGTTGGAAGAGAACGCGGCGATGCCTGTGTTCGCCATTCCGCTTGCTCGGTCTGAATAAAAATATCTGAGGTCACCGAGTCCGTAGCGGGAATATCCTGACCCGCCGTTTCCGGAAATCAACAAAGAACTACAGACAAAAATAAACAGGAGTAAAACACGTAATTGTTTCATGTTCATCTCACGGTAAAATAGTGTAAGTGATTTTCAGTTGCGGGCGGAGTGTGGAATCGCTCGCGACATTCGAGTAAAATGCGTATCGGTCAACAGAAATAAACTCGTTCCCCGCACGAAGGATGAAACCGTTGTTCGGTACTCTCTTCGATACAAGTTGCTGAACGAGCGTTTTTACATCGAGCGATAATGTTGTCGTAGTGTCGCTTGCGAAACTTCCTGTAGCCGTCAACGAACTGAGTTTTGGAGGAGAAGTACCTTCGAGGTCAAGATGAGCGATGAAACTGTTTGAGGTGTACGCATTTCTAACCGATTGATTTTTTTCAAGCGAAAGTTGAAGCGTAGCCGCAGTTATGCTTGATTGTTTAGGAATCGAGGAAAGGTCAAACTTCAATTTTCCCCTATATGCAATTCCTGCCTGAAGATAAAAGAGCGAATCCGTTGTTGTAGGAATTACGCCATCGGCGACAAACACTTGTTGAAATGGTTTCAGAGTTAGAGTTGAGCGTGTGTTTGAAGTATCGCGATAGGAAATGTACAACTCCGGTCGTGAATCAGTGCTACTGACGTAAATAGCTGAACAGCCGAGAATTATTTTTGATGTCGAAGTCGGGATGAGAACTATTCCGTAGGGAGAGATTAATTTTAATGTATCTTGAAACCACTTCTTTATTATTGCATCAACACTAATCTCTAATGTTGAATCCTCTTTTTTTATATCTTTCAAGAAAGTATTACCGTTTGTAGTATCAATTAGTGAAGATACATTTGTGCTATCCCAATTTAGTGAGTCTTTCGTCCATGAGCGCAACATCCGTCCGATGTGCAGTCCAAACTCGCCGGTAGAATCTTTGAACCTATAAGTTATCGGGAACCGGAGAATTGCGGTATCAATAATTGCTGAAGAAGCGTTCGTAGGTATTCCGGAAAATTGAAAGATTGCCCGTGCCTCAATGCCTTCATCTTTACCGATGAGCTGGCGCGTCGAACCGCCGATGATTCGCGATTGATACGAAGTATCAAAAGTAGTAACCGTTAAGAAGGTTCGGATGCCGACGGAATCC
>JACPVN010000358.1 GCA_016191715.1 Ignavibacteriota bacterium
CCGGTGATGGCGATTGTGTTTGCGGCAACGGTGGTAAAGAGAAATGAAACGACGACAACGATGAGAAGTCCGCCGAAGGCGTGCATGGGATTATCAACAACATCGCCTGCAAAAAATGCAAAGACCAACACAGCGGTGAGAACCAAGCCGACGACAACATGAAGCATCTTCATATCAGTTTGCCATCGCACGGTTGTTTCCTGATGCGACGTTCCTTTTCCGATTTCTTTGACGGCAAGGGAAAACGCTCCGGCGATTATCTTTCGTGATCGAATGATACCAATAACTCCCGCCATCGCAATTCCGCCGATGCCGATTTGACGGACATACGCGCGGAAGATTTCTTCTGCGCTCATTGCTGATATAAGTTTTGTCGCAGTCGGTCCCAGTGTCGTGGTTAATCCTGAGCCGATTTCATACACAAGCGGAATGAGTACATACCACGCGAGGAATGAACCTGCGGCAATAATCGTCGAGTATTTTATTCCGACGATGTATCCGAGTCCGAAAATCATGGAGGAAGCATTTACCTTTGCAACGATTTTTACTTTATCGGCGAGCATGGTTCCCCAATCAAACATTCTTGTGGAAATAACTTCTGACCACGCGCCGAACGCGCTGAAGAGAAAATCAAAGACGCCGCCAATCAATCCGCTGATGACAAGCACTTTTGCCTGACCTCCTCCTTTTTCTCCGGCGACAAGTATTTCCGTGGTAGCGGTTGCTTCGGGGAACGGCAACTTGCCATGCATATCTTTCACAAAATATTTTCTGAACGGAATCAGGAACAGCACGCCGAGAAACCCGCCGAGCGAAGAAGCGGCAAACATCTGAAAGAAACTTGCAGGTAAATCAAGAATGTAAAGCGCCGGAATGGTGAAGACCGCCCCCGCAACAATCACTCCGGAACTTGCGCCGATGGATTGGATGATAATGTTTTGCCCAAGTGCATTTTTCTTTTTCGTGACAGCCGAAATGCCGACAGCAAGAATCGCAATGGGAATTGCCGCTTCAAACACCTGTCCGATTTTCAAACCGGAGTATGCGGCGGCGGCAGAAAATAGTACCGCCATGATTAAGCCCCACACTACAGAGTATGGAGTGACTTCCTCCTGTGGTTGATTCGGGTCCATAATCGGGCGATAGGTTTCGCCTTCTTTGAGTTCTTTGTAAGCGTTGTCGGGAAGTCCGCTTGATGTATTATTTATTTCCATGAAAGTGTCCGGTTAAATTGTTGTTAGCCGATGTGAGTTAAATGAATGTGTCAAAGGTAAGAAGAGGGAGAGAGAAAACAAAGAGAATTGTTTAATTTGTTGACAATTGCCGGTTCGTTGTTGTCGGTTTGTTGTTTATAATTGCCCAAGAATAGATACTTGAGCGAATGATAGTGAAAATCAGAGTACGAAAAATATTCATCTCACTGTCTCGGTCCCATGAATTTGTCACCGTTGAAATGAATCATGTGGTCAGGATGTTTGACAATCCATATTTCTGTTTCCCATGCTAAGTCTGACATGTGTCGTTTAAATTCAGTGAAATCAGGAAATGCAGAAACATAAATTTTTCCTGCTGTGCATTGTTCCAATAATTTTTCGAGTTCAAGAATACGTTTTGGGGTAATCGGTCCGTGTGAAGTAACAGCCTCAATCAAATACAACCAATGCTTGGTTGAGTCATAGATGACTACGTCTGGTAATTTGCTGTGTTGGTCAATTGGGATACGAAGTTCTTGGAGAGTTGCCGAGTCCAAGTGTAAATCCTTCTTGGCGGCATCACCTAAGTAGAGCAGTTTCGATTGTTGTGCGAAACGTGGAGCGAAAAGCGTAATGATTGCAACTTGAACTTGATTATGTCTCCCCGGAGAAAGTCGAAGTTTCTTTCCGTTTGCAAGTACGAGCGGTATCTGTGTAAGTTTTCTTTCTTTCACATATTTCTTTTTCAGTTCTCCCGCATTTGCTTTGAATTTTTTTAGAGCGGTTTTCCACTTTCTTGTACCAAAAGTTGTAATGACTTCCATCGCTGATTCTGAAAGTGCGTAATGAGCATTCGGGCTATTGACAGGCAATGATGGATTGTCAGGATTATAATCTACTATTCCTGCCTGAACGAATTGATGGAGTACCTGTCGGCGAAATGTTTCTCTTGTATTCGGTGCGTATTGTTTACCGTACTGTTCTGCAATAAAAGCCATAATACCTTTGGTGACTTTCAGGCTTTTTCGTTGCGTCAATTTCCAATGAGTTCCCGGTTTTATTCCACAGAGAGCAAGAAACGTTAACGCAGATATTTCATTTTGTTGAGCTTCCGGCAAGCCGAGCGAATCCAACATGATTTTTGCCTCTTCTATTTTACTCATAGGCAACCGATAGTTTTTTTTCCAATTCAAAAAATTGACTTACAACTTCATCAACGATTGGTTGTGTGAATTCATTTTGTAAAATAATTGCATCTCCAATCTGTTGAATAGTTTCGAGCGGAGGCAAGGGCATTTCCCGAAGTTCCGTTGAACTGACATTGACGTTTCCGTTGAACGTTCGAAAGTATGTATCGAATAGTACGCTGTTGAATAATGCTGAAAGACCGAGTAACTCGTTTCGCGTTAAATGGCCATTGGGTCGGTAAATATAATTCAGGTGGTTTTCTACGCCGAGCAAATCTGCATCAACAGTTTCTGAAAAATATGGAGTTGCGATAAGCCTGCTGTAATCATCTTTTGAACTGAAACGACGGAGAAAAATATAATTCTTATTGGGAATAAGCAAGGGAAGCGATTGTTCACAGATTTGAATAAACTCTCCTTTCCCTGTTTTATTCCGGGGCCAATCAATTTTCATTTTAGAAATATTGTGAAGCCAAAAAAGCGGAGTGAGCGCTATTCCCGGCGTCGGCTGATGATAAATAAATTTCTTTGCCCGAAATGCTACAACAGGACCGGTAGAAATCTGAATGTTGTACTCATTGAGATTTCCTTTCCATAAACTGAAAACTCTCATGACTATTGAATCATAATCGGACGTCGGTAAATGCAGAATTTTTTGAGGAGAATGAATATCGAGTAATTCCTCAATTTTGAATTTTTCACAACGCCTTCTTTCTAAATCATGTATTCCTTCAGAAAAAGAAATGGTCATCGAACGGGGAGTGTCGTTGGCTCGTTTTTTTTTCGCGACGACGATAACAGTTTCTTGTAAAACACCATCCCTTTTGAAGGCATTGATTCTTGAATTGAAAACGTGAATGGTTATAAGTTCAACAAGAGAGAAAAATTTCTGTCTGAATTGTCGAAAGTAATAACCGGAAGTAAAACTTCGGGGAGTGATAAAAAGTAACTCTCCATCGTGTTCAAGCAAGTTCGCGGCTACAAATAAGAAAAGCGAATACATGTTTGGTTGACCATGAACGATGGAGTTTGTTCCTCTTGCTCTACCGTCTGATTTTTGTAGTTTGAAATATGGAGGATTCGATATTACGACATCACAGAATTCTATCGTTTTATTTTGATTTTCCAACGTACCGGAATTGGAAAGAATAAAATCATTTTCATGTATCAGGAAATCAATTCGTATATTCCATTGACGAACCCAGTTTTGCAGATAGGTCAACGAAGCCCTTGCAAAGACTATTAATGCTGGGTCTGTTTCATACGCAACAAGTTCGATGTAAGTAAGATGAGGATTATTTTTAATTAACGCTTCGACAAGTGAACAAGTTAAAATACCTACTCCGCATCCCGGATCAAGAATCTTGACAGAAGTTTTTGTTGAAGTACAGTGACTTGCTATAAAAGCGGCAAGTTTCGGTGGCGTGAAAAATTGTCCGCTTTTCTTTTTGTGTTCAAGGGTAACCTGAGTAGAATAAAAAATCCCCAATCTGTCAGCATACAAACTCGGCAATTCATTTTCAACAGGCAATATATTGACAGATTGGTCCATGTAATTGAATTTCTATTTTCTCATTTCAATAAAGAAAATTACCGACTCTTCTCCACCCACACCTCTGCAACATTCACCACTGTTTCGACTGCTTTTTCCATTCCCCAGACGGAAGCCCACTCGGTTTTGCCGTGATAGTTTTGTCCGCCGGTGAAAATGTTCGGGCAGGGAAGTCCCATAGCGGTCAAACGTGAACCATCCGTTCCACCGCGAATTGGTTCCCACTTTGGTTCCATGCCTGCACGTTTTGCCGCTTCAAACAAACAATCAAGAACACGAACGTCTTTCTCACATCCTTCGCGCATATTGCGGTATTGTTCTTTGATTTCAAGTTCGATACGCGCTTTCAGGTGAAGCGGTTTTACTTCTTCGATAATCTTTTCAAGTTTTTTCTTGAGCGAATCAAGACCTGCCGTATCGAAATCTCTCAGCAAGAAATTCAGCGTTGTCTTTTCTTCTTCACCTTTCAGTACATGCGGATGTAAGTATTGTTCGTAGCCCTCAGTCGTTTCGGGTGAGCAATCTTTCGGAAGTCGAACAATAATATCAGCCATAATTTTGATGGCGTTGACCATAATTCCTTTTGCGGTGCCGGGGTGAATGTTCCGACCGTGAACAGTTATCGTCGCTGAGTTTGCTGAGAACGTTTCCTTGTTGAGTTCGCCGGGAGAATCGCCGTCAACGGTGTAGGCGAACTGCGCGCCGAATGTTTTTATATCAAAATACTTTGTTCCAGCGCCGATTTCTTCATCGGGAGTAAATCCGATTTTGATGTCTCCGTGAATGATGTTCGGATTGTTGAGTAATGTCTGAATAGCCGTCATGATGATTGCAATTCCCGCCTTGTCATCAGCGCCGAGAAGAGTAGTTCCATCAGTCGTGACTATTGTTTTGCCGATGTTTCGTTTCAATTCTTTATTTTCCGATTCTTTGATGATGACCGACGGGTCGCCGGGGAGAACAATATCGCCGCCCTGATATGTCATCACCTGTGGCTTCACGTTTGTTCCGGAAGCGGAAGGTGATGTATCAACATGCGATATAAATCCGACAACAGGAGTTTTGCCAAACGCTTTGTCCGATTGCGGAATGTTGCTTGGCAGTGTTGCCATCACGTAGCCGTATTTGTCAATGGCAACATCAGGCAAGCCGAGGGCTTTCAATTCCTGTACAAGAAGATTGAGCAAATCCCATTGCTTGGCGGTGCTTGGATACGTGGTGGACTCTTCGGAAGATTGTGTATCAATCTTCACGTAGCGGAGGAGTCGGTCGAGTACTGTTTCGTTCATTGATAATCCTTAGATGCTGTTGAATAAAATTTTGTCGGTAAATACAATTGCGCAATTGAAAATATTGAGTACTGTATGTTGCTCCACCCAGCGTTCTCGCTGGGTGTTTTCACAATCGTGCTGTTGGTTCAGCGAGGACGCTCTACGAGTCGTTGACTGAACCGAGCAGTTAGTGATTCTCGTTGAGTCTTCTTGGCGAGAGTTCAAAAACGCGGGGCTATTTTATGAATTTTCTGAAGAAAATACAAATGGAAAACTTTAACATGATTAGACTCTGAAGAATGTTTGCAGCGAGATAAAAATATCTCTATTCCCTTTTTTCTTTGTTCTTGAGTCTTTCATAAGTATCAGGATACAGTTTTTGAATACAGTCCGGGCAAATGCCGTGACTAAAAGTTGCATCGGAATGTTCCATTATATAAGTCTCAAGTTGGTTCCAAAATCCTTTATCGTTTCGGATTTTTTTGCACGAAGCACAAATAGGGATTAAACCACGCAATGTTCTAATATTTGC